>CAMLLI010000137.1 GCA_946480685.1 uncultured Flammeovirgaceae bacterium
CTCTTTGAGGTTGGTATACTCTTTCAACGTTTTGTTGCTCCATTCCGACCAGCCCTTTTCATAATTCTCCAGGTAGTATTGATAGGTAAGGTCAGCATTGCCTTCGTAAGATGTAGCGGCAAACGTAAAGTCGATGGAGTTGCTTGCATAGGGGAGTTCGGGCTTGAAATCTGGTTGTTGCTTATCTGTAATGGAATCGTGTACACTATAATTTCCAAAGAATAGGGTTGAGTCTCCATTATTGGATGTACCAGCCGTACGAATTAAAGTCTGAAATATAGGAGTACGGTTTACCTTCATGGCCGGATCGTAGTGAATGAAACCATCCTTGGCACCAAATAGTACTTCGTTGTTTTGAAGTATGGCTATACTAACAAGGTCGTCATTCAGGTACTTGCGTATTTTATTGAATACATTTTCTTCCAGTATATATTCCCCAAGTGCATTCTTGCGGAATACACCAATATGATCGCGGCTGATAAAGTATATATTTCCCATAGCATCTTCACGAATAAACCACACCTGGTCATTCTTGCCGAGGCGGGGCGTAAAAAAATCGTCTGGTATAAAACGATCAGCTTTTGCATCATACTTGTAAACACCGGTGGTGCTGGTAAAGAGTAACTCGTTTCGCACTTTAAAAACGTTAATGAGCAGGTTGGAAGGAAAGCCTTTGTCAGCACCGTAGAATTTCACCTGCTGTATACTATCGAGAGACGGACTGAATTTGATTTTATAGGCGCCCTTATAACCATGTGTCACCCACAAATCTCCGGAAGGGTCCTGCGCCATTACCCGCGATGATTCTCCAAACCCTTTCAGCTTCTTTCGAAATTTCCATTGGCCGTTAACAAAATCATATACCTGCAGTCCCGCATATACACCTTCAATTAATTGAGCCGGATGATCTTTCAACGACTGAAATACCCATGAGCCTGGCTCGTAGGAGAGACGTATAGCAGAAGCACCTTGTACAGTAGTAGCACCGTTGTGGTGGCCGATCATAATGTTGTTGCCATACTCACCGATGTGATATACCTGTCCGCGGGTGTTATCGATCAGTTTAAAATCAGCTTTGTCATTTTTATCGCGCATATATACACCGGTATTGGTGCCGAGGTATAATTTGTTGTTGTGCAGGTAAGCGGAATAGCCTGAACCGGGTAAGCCAGTTTGTTTATTGATGAACGTGAAGGGTGAACCAAGCTCTACGTATGCAAGACCGTTGTTTTGTCCTACCCACAGGTTATTCAGGTCATCCTCATATATACTCAACACCGTAGGACTTTCAATACCGCGTCCGCTGCCCAATTGCATCAACAGGTTGCCTTCAGCATCAAGCACCAGTAGTCCGTTGTTCTGTGTGCCGATGGCAAAGTTGCCGTTGCGCAGTCGCGTGATGCAGTTTACGATCGATCCCCTGAAAAAAGCCTGCATATCTTCACGCCAGGGCTGTGATATACCTTCGCTATAGCGGTATATCCCTTCATAAAAGGTTGCTACCAGTAAATGGTTGTCGTGCAGCGGAAGTATACCCGCAATACTTTTCCCCTTGTAGAAATCTCCGCCTTTAATCAACCGTATCGAAGAACCCTCCAGCGTGCCGAGCCCGGTGGAGGGCTGGTTCACATATAACTGCCGGTTTACAAGAAACGAATGATCAATGCCGTGTTCAGATTGGACAATCGTGAAGGTGCGGTGGTTGTACACATATATATTAGAGAAGGTGCAGAAGTACACCAGGTCGTTATCGAGGTACACGCTCCAGGCTTCATCAAAATTTCTGAACTTCTGATCGAGGCTATCGGCCAGCGAGGTGTAGGTGAGTTGGCCGCGTTCGTTGGGAAAGAAATATCCGAAGTCGCCCTGACCTCCCACATAGATCCGCCCGCGACTGTCGATGGCCACGCTTCGAACCTTCGTTCCGTTCTTCACGCCATACACCTGCCAGTGATCCCCGTCAAATTCCAGCAGCCCGAAATTGTTGGCGATGTACACCAGGCCTTGCCGGTTTTGTGTGATGAACCAGTTCTGAATTCCCGCGTGATATTCCACCGGCAGGAAGTTTCGGGTAAACGGAATCCCTGAAAGTGCCGACTGCGCCATTCCACGGAAGCCCGTAAAAAGGAGAATCATGGCGACAAAATTCAGGGTCAACGTGTACGTCAGGAAAGGTAAAATCCTTTTCATGATGAGGTTCGAGACAATTGATGTAGTGTCAAATCTAACTTTCAAAACGTTTGAAATCCACTGAAATTAAAGTTTCTGGCGATGTGATGTAGTTTTGATGTAGCCTTGTGGGCTGGGTTGATGTAGTATTGTTGGGGTGGGATTATTGAATTCTGCCGTCATCCTTGCAAAGTTTGTTGGCGCATTCAAACGTTTTCGGATTTTGAAACTCCGCAAACAGATGCATGAGCACTTTAACCAAATCTAAATACGCATGAAAACTAAACTACTGGCGCTCTTAATGACGCTGTCGCTGGTCGGGTACGGCCAAAGCCTGTTAAAAGGGCGGGTGACAGATGAAAACGACCAGCCACTACCCGGAGTGAATGTCCTTCTTAAAGGAACATCGCAGGGAACAGTGACTGATGCAAATGGTGAGTATTCCTTAAATAGTGTATCGTCTGATGCCGTGGTGGTACTCAGCTTTATCGGCTACACACCACAGGAAATTGCTGTTGGCGGAAGAACGAGTATCGATGTGAAGCTCCTTCCGGATTCCAGAACGTTGGAAGAAGTTGTGGTTATTGGTTACGGAACCACCACACAAAAAGAGTTGACCGGATCGGTTTCAGTTGTAAACGGTGAACAACTCACTTCCCTCAACCCGGTTCGTATAGACCAGGCGTTGCAAGGTCAGGCTTCGGGTGTGCAGATCTCTTCTGCATCCGGTTCACCCGGTGGTGGTCTGAACATTCGCATCCGCGGTCTCTCAACCAACGGTGATAACAACCCGCTGATATTGGTAGACGGTGTACCGTATTCTTCAGACGGTCTCAATGCTCTGAACCCTTCCGATGTAGAATCGATCAACGTATTGAAAGATGCATCGGCTGCTATATATGGTGTACGTGCTGCGAACGGTGTGATCATTGTCACAACCAAACAAGGACGCAAGAACGCAAAGCCAAGCCTGGAGTTCAGCGGCTACTACGGTGTTCAGCAGACAACAAAGAAACTTGACCTGCTGTCTGCGCGCGAGTTCGCTGTATTAAAGAACGAAGCGTTTGCTGCCGGTGGTCAGGCCCCCCCATTCTCGAATGTAAATCTGGGTAACGGTACCGACTGGCAGGATGAAGTATTTCAGGATGCTCCTATTCAAAACTATAATTTGAATTTGAATGGTGGTTCTGACAAGAGTACATATTCCATCGGAGGTTCTTACCTCGACCAGGAAGGTATAGTAGGTGGCGATAAAGCTTCTTACAGACGTTACAATGCACGTCTGAATTTCACAACAGACATCACTCCGAAATTAACATTGCAAAATGTATTGCTCTATACACATGAAAGAAGAAAGACACTTGCAGAGAATGGTATATCTTCTGTGCTCTTCAACACGATCAACGCATCACCGGTAGCAACACCATATACCAGCACAGGTGACTATGCATTCCTGGAAGATGTTGCCGAAGTGATCAACCCGCTCGCGCAGATCTCGAATACATTTAATGAATCGCGCGTGAACAAGATTGTAGGGAAAGAAGAACTTACCTATAAAATCAACAATCACTTTCAATTGTCAGGTCGTGCCGGGTATAACTATGCCATTGTTGACGACAAGACATTCAATCCATTGGTATACTACGGATCAGGCAAAGCACAAAACACTGCGCTTAACGCCAACCTCGATCCGCGCACAACAGAGATCGCTTCCGGTGTAGAGATACCGATCTATAACAACGTAGTGGAAACACGCACGTCTTATTTCAATTACAACCTCGAAGCGTTCCTGAATTATGACAGAACCTTCATGGACCTGCACAAAGTAAAAGCAACACTTGGTACATCCTTGTTTGCAGATGTAAATAAGAGTCTTACCGGTACAGGCTATAACGTACCGTATAACTCAAACGACTTTGCAGATATATCGGCAACCGATGGTACAAACCTGCTTAACAGTACATCATCCTGGCAGAACGAAACCAGACTGCAGTCATACTTCCTGCGTGCAGAGTATGGTTACGGAAGTAAATATCTACTCTCGGCACTCATTCGCAGAGACGGTTCTTCAAACTTCGGTGCCAACAATCGCTTCGGTTATTTCCCGGCGGTATCAGCAGCGTGGGTAGTATCAGAAGAATCATTCTTCAATACAAACCTGATCGAGTTCATGAAGGTACGCGCCAGCTACGGTGTATCGGGTAACGATAAGATCGGTCTCTTCCGCTACCGTGCATTACTCGGTGGTGAAGGTGTATATCCGTTCAACGATCAGCTTGTTAACGGAGTGGCTATTGGTACACTTGGTAACCAGGATCTGAAATGGGAAACAACCCGCCAGACCAACATTGGTGTTGACCTGAATTTGTTCAACGGCAAAATCGAAATCACAGCCGACTACTATATCAAGAAAACAAAAGACTTGTTGTTCCAACCTGATATCTCCGCTATATCCGGAGCGTACGGTGCCGGTAGCAGTCCTCCCTGGGTAAACGGTGGTGATGTGAAGAACAGCGGTTTTGAATTCCTCATCAACTACAACACAAACATCAGTGAAGATATCCGCTTTAACATTGGTTACAACCTGACCACGATACGCAACGAAGTAACAGCTTTACCTGCTGGTGTTGACTTCTACGAGTTCGGTGCTTTCGGTGTAGGTGGCGGAACGGCTACACGCATGGAAGTAGGGCAGCCCATGGGATATTTCTTCGGGTATAAAACAGACGGTGTATACCAGACAACACAAGAGATTGCCGAGCGCGGTGTAACACAGGCAGGTGCACAGCCTGGCGACTTACGCTATGTTGATAAAGATGGAAGCACAACGATAAACTTCAGCAACGACAGCGACAAGATGAACATCGGTTCCCCGATCCCCGATGTAATTATGGGCTTGAATGTAGGCGTAAGTTTCAAAGGCATTGATTTCTCGACAACACTATACGCATCACTCGGCAACGAGATCCTGCGCAACTACGAGCGTCAGCAACCTTTGGCAAACTTGCTCAACTATAAATTAGAGCGCTGGACAGGACCGGGTTCAACAAACGAACATCCTCGTCTTACAACCGCTGCCAACAACAACGCAGTTATATCCGACTACTTTGTTGAAGATGGTTCGTTCATGCGTATCAAGAATATACAGTTAGGCTATACATTACCAACAGCGCTCACGGAGAAAATCGGTGCACGCAAGCTGAGAATATATGTAGCCGCAAACAACCTTGCCACCTTTACGAAGTACAAAGGTTACGATCCTGACTTCTCAACCTTCAACCCGCTGGTGTCAGGTATAGACTATGGTTACTATCCACAGGCTAAAACGTTTATGGCTGGTTTAAATCTAAATTTCTAAACCGATGAAGAATTTCTTTAAAACATCAATATTCGTTGCAGCCACAACCGTGATGTCACTGAGCTGCGATAATTATGTAGACATCAACCCGGAGTACGCGATCGATGCAGATAATTTCTTTAAGAGTCCGACAGACTATGAGCGCGCACTGACCGGAGCATACGATCTGATGCAGACATCATATCTCGATATATGGATTGGTGAAATTGCATCCGACAACTCGATTGCCGGTGGTGAAAGTGTTACCGATACAGAAGGTTTGCACCAGATCGATGCTATGACGCACGGTGGTGTTAACAACGAACTGCGCAGTATATTCCGCTGGATGTATACCGGTATCACCCGCGTAAACTATATCTACGAGAATAAAGATAAACTGGACTTTGAAGGTAAAGAGAGAATATTGGCGGAAGCAGCTTTTCTGCGTGCGTATTATTACTTCGAGCTTGTGAAGTTCTTTGGTGATGTACCGCTGATCGTAGACAAGCGTCTTTCATCCAGTGAGATTGCATCACAGCAGCGCACACCGAAGGCTGAAGTATATGCACAGATCGAAAAGGATCTGATCTACGCAAGCGAAACGCTCGATTGGACAACGCCTGTAAAAGGAAGAATTACCAAAGGTGCGGCACTCGCATTGCTGGGTAAAGCATATTTATACCAGGAGAAATTTACAGAGTCTGCACAGGTACTGGACCGTGTCATTAACGAAGGCCCTTACGATCTGTTTGAAGATTTCAGTATGCTCTTCCGTGTTAAAAATGAGATCGGTAATCCTGAAACTGTTTTTGATATCGAGTATGTAGGTATAGAAGGTGGTGGTTATGGCTGCTTTGTTTGTCTCGAAGGTTTTGCGGCTGTAGGTTTCCACGGTATCCGCGGTTATGAAGGCCCTATATATCGCGATGGTAACAGCTACAACTTACCGACACAGGATCTGGTGGATGAATTTGAAGCCGGTGATCCGCGCCTCGAAGCATCTATACTTGACATTGAAGCATTCAAGGCAGCGCAGGAAGATCCGTCTGCAGTGAAATATGTCGTGGGTGGTGGTGGACACACCGGATACTATAACAATAAATATCTGAAACGTGCTGATGAACTCGGTGCCGGTGATGATGACCTTACCAGTCCTGTAAACCACAAGGTAATTCGCTATGCCGATGTATTGCTGATGGCTGCTGAAGCACATAATCGGAAAGGTTCTCCGAACGATGCACTCGCGCGTCAATATCTCAACGAAGTTCGCGCACGTGTTGATATGGATCCGGTAAATGTATCGGGTGCTGCCCTGACTCAGGCTATATATCACGAACGCAGAGTGGAACTGTCGGGTGAAGGCTTACACTTCTTTGACCTCGTACGTACAGGCAGAGCCGCTACTGAGATACAGGGATTCCAGGCGAACAAAAATGAATTGTTCCCGATTCCGCAAGACGAGATCGATCTCTCGGGTGCCGGATGGAATCAAAACAATGGTTACTAACAAACTTGAAAATATAGTTTATGAAGAAATTAATTTATAACATCCTCTGGATACTAAGTATACAGGTACTCTTGGTTGCCTGTAAGGAAGACGAGGCTGAACTGGCGTCTGTACCGACCGAAGCCGATGCTGCATTTACATTCACGCCTACGAATGAAAATGATAACATCATCAACTTCACCGCATCATCATCAGCGTTTCTGAAGAAGTGGGATTTTGGAAACGGTGCTACGGCACAAGGTGATAATGTAAAAGGTACATTTCCGGTAAAAGGAACGTACAACGTAACGCTTACAGTATATACTGCTGGTGGGAGTATATCGCAAACCCAAACGGTTGATATAGCCGAGACCGATCCTACCTTGCTGGATATACCGGTATATAACTTCCTCACGGGTGGTAAAGATGCACTCGAAGGAAAAACGTGGGTGGTTGACAAAAATACAAAAGGTCACCTCGGTGTTGGTCCTTCTGCAGGAACATGGCCGGAGTGGTATTCGGCAGCGCCTGGCGACAAGGAAGGTAAGAACCTGTATGATGATGAATTTACATTTACCCTGGCAGGCTTCTCGTATCATCAGGAAACAAACGGAACGGTATATGTAAACGGTGCATTCGGAAATACATTTGCCGGAGCAGTAAAGGAGAATGGTGGAGATGATTACCTGGCACCATTCAATGGTCCGGATGGCATGACATGGTCATTAACCGAAGTGAGCGCAAACAAATGGCAACTGACTATCAACGGTGGCGGGTTCATGGGATATTACTCCGGTGCAGCTACCTATGAAATTCTGGCGCTCGGTGAGAACGAACTATATGTACGTTCAATACAAGGTAACGTGCCTGCCAATGCGTGGTATCAGCGTTTCGTGCCGAAAGGTTACGAAGTGCCGAATGAGCCACCTCCATACAAGATCGATAATATATTCCAGAACTTTGACGGACAGGGCAACTTCACATTCGTGAACGATGGCCAGGGTACCATTGTAGCGTATGATAACCCGGCTCCTGTACCGATCAATCAATCTGCGAAGGTTGGTAAATATACCAAGCCTAACGGCCAGCCTGCTGAATATGCCAACGTACAGATTCCGCTCACATATAAAATGGATATTCGTGCGCGACACGTCTTTAAACTGAAAGTATTTATACCAAGCTATAACGATTATACTACTACGGGTGGCGAATCATGGCAATCATATAATACACTGCAAAAGCAGGTGTCAGTTAAATTGCAGAACTCAGAGTTAGGAGGTAACGCCTATACAACACAGGCAGAAGTGATTCAGAAGAATCTGCAGACTGACAAGTGGCTTGAACTTACGTTTGAT
>CAMLLI010000138.1 GCA_946480685.1 uncultured Flammeovirgaceae bacterium
ATTGAGCCCTTCATGACTCCAAACCCCTAGCAGTTCTCCGCTAATTTCAAGGGCTTCACTCGCAATGTTACTTTTGTCACTGTTTTTATTGTGGGTTAAAGCACGAAGTGTGGTGCTTTTTCGCTTTTCAGTAACGTGGTAGAAGTAATAATCTTCATCATAATCGCTAACCCCGCATAAAACTGCACTTCCCAAAGTATTAGCGGTAAACTCCTTCGTGCTGCCATTGGCATCTACAAAATAGTACTTCTTAATTTTGAGAGTGTTCTGCGAATTAATTTCATCATAAAAGATGAAAGTTTTATCGCCTTGCGTAAATGACTGTAAGTTTTGGATTTTCGATGTTGGAAATTTTATCTCTGCTAAATTTAATTGTGCAGAAATGTTTTTTGTAACAAAGAAACAAAGTAGAAACGATAGGAAAGATAGACTCTTCATTGTAAAATATTAATTGCAGTCATCGCTACCGTTTGTGGTTATCCCGTCTGAACGGAGTCAAAGTTATAGCGATGTTTGGCCGCTAAATTATTCTGAATATTATAATGTTCAAAAGACGATATAGCGTGGCAACAAACTTGGCTATTGATTTTGCCAAGTATGAATCAATGTATGTCTTTGGGACAAGTAGGTTTTGATCCGTCAACGAAGAGACAATAGGTTTCTTCAAACCAGCGACAGCTGCTCCTCATACTTCAGCACAAAATGAAGTACTTTATTCTCAAGCCCATCCACGAGAGTAAGATCCTGATCCCAGAAAGCTTTATTGGACAATGTTGCTTTCACAACTTGTACTGGATTGTTAGTAGCCCATGCCTTCTTGAAGAAGTCGAGAATTTCGGGCGTGTCATTCAATGGTATATTTTCTCCGCGTGCATCGCCTTTGTAGAAGCGGATCATCGCAGCGAGAGAATGTAGTAATCGCTCAGGAAGTTTACCAGTGCGTTTGTGATATTCTAATACGGAAGGAAGCACACGCACTTTATACTTGGACACTGAGTTCAATGCAATGCTGATAAGTTCGTGACGAATAAACGGATTCTGAAAACGCTCGATCACATCGTTGGCAAATTGCTGTAATTCTTCTTTAGACAGATCAAGTGTTGGGATGATCTCTTCAAATATAGCCTTGCGTATAAAGTCTCCTGCATACTGATCTTCCACGGATTCGCGTACCGTTCTCAATCCACGCAAGTATGCTACCGGCACAAGAGCTGTATGAGCGCCATTGAGGATTCTTACTTTGCGTGTACGATACGGTGTCAGGTCTTTAACAAACTTCACTTGAAGGTTTGTCTTCTCGGCAGGAAATGCTGCGCGTACGGCATCCGTTGCTTCAATTACCCACAGGTGAAAGGGTTCTGCTGTTACTACAAGGTTGTCCTCATAACCAACCGACTGCTGTATCTCTTGTATAGTATCTTTAGGGAAACCGGGTACGATTCGATCTACCAGTGTATTGCAAAATGTATTCGCAGTATTCACCCAATTTTTGAAATCGTCTGACAGATTCCAAAGTGATATATACTGTAGTATAGTTTGCTTCAGTGTATCACCATTCTTCTCAATGAGTTCGCAGGGTATAAGGATCAACCCTTTGTCTGCCGCACCTTTGTAATGTTGAAAGCGATGGTATAGCAACTGCGTTACTTTTGCCGGGAAGCTGTCGCCCAGGGAAGCTATATTTGTATCGCTCGGATTAAAAGTTATACCGGCTTCTGTAGTATTGGAGATGATAAACTTCAGATCAGGATTTTCTGCTGTCTTTAAGAATCGACTAAAGTCATCATACGGATTGAACGCACCAGCTACACTGGTGATCAATCGTGTTTCAGATATAGTTTTGCCCTGCTGTAGTCCGTTTAGCACAACGTGATATAGGCCGTCCTGGTCATTCACCATCTTCGCCATGCCTTTACTGATCGGCTGCACGATTTCAACAGCACCATTGAAGTCAGCCTTCTCATTGAGAATGTCAATGATCCAATCCACAAACGCACGAAGAAAATTACCTTCTCCGAATTGCAATACTTTAACCGGTCTTGTTTGTGGCGTATGGGCTGTCTGGCGATTTAATTTCTGTAGCATGAGCGTAATGTTTTAGTCGTTCTATTCATCACCAGGTTGAAAAGTATAGATCTGCTGATGACAAACTATATATCTGTTAGAATTTAAAATATGCCTTTGCGTTATGGTAACATATATCCGATACAATCTTGCCGAGCCACTTCTCATCCGCTGGCAGTTCACCGCTCACAACATCTTTACCAATCAGGTTACAAAGTATTCTGCGGAAATATTCGTGACGAGGATAGGAGAGGAAGCTTCGTGAATCCGTAAGCATACCAATGAAGCAACTCAGTAATCCTAAATTGGACAATGCATTGATCTGTTTCTCCATACCATCTTTCTGATCGAGGAACCACCACGCTGAGCCAAATTGTATTTTCCCTTTGGTAGAGCCATCGTTAAAGTTACCGATCATGGTGCCCATCACTTCATTGTCGGCAGGATTGAGGTTATATAGTATAGTTTTGGCAAGCTGATCGGTGCTTTCCAATTCATTCAGGAATTTCGAGAGTGCTACACTTTGAGTGAAATCACCAATGGAATCAAAACCCGTATCCGGTCCGAGTATACGCAGCATACGTTCATTGGTATTGCGCAGTGCTCCGAGGTGATATTGTTGAGTCCATCCTTTTTTGTGATAGAGGCGACCCAATTCAATCAGCACAGCATACTTGAAGAAATGTACTTCACCTCGATCCAGGTTTTCTTTCTTCTGTAGCTTACCGAAGAGAGTGTTGATGTTATAGGCCTGCTTGTTATCCGGGTAATAAAGCTGTTCGAGTCCGTGATCGGATAATTTACATCCCAGCGAATGGAAAAACTCGATACGGTTTTCGAGTGCAGCGATGAGTTTATCAAAGCTGTCGACCGAAACGCCTGAAACAGATGATAACTTTTCGAGATACGATATATACGTTTCAGGATTCTCTACAGCATACGCTTTATCCGGACGAAATGTAGGAAGTATCGTAATACTGAAATTATCCTTTTTAATTTTTTGATGATGTTCGAGCGAATCAGCAGGATCGTCTGTTGTACAAACAACTTCTACTTTCATTCCGGTAAGAAGACCACGCGTGTTATGCGAAGATGACTTCAGTTGTTCATTGCTGCTTTTATATACTTTGTCTGCTGTGTCTTCGGTCAGCAGATCGTCCACGTTGAAGTAACGTTTCAGCTCCAGGTGTGTCCAATGGTACAGCGGGTTACGCAACGTATAGGGTACTGCGTATGCCCATTGTTTAAACTTGTCTTCATCCGATGCATTGCCGGTAATATACTTTTCATTTATACCCAGCGTACGCATGGCGCGCCATTTATAGTGATCGCCCTCCAGCCACACCTTGGTAATGGTTTCAAACTGGCGGTTGTTGGCTATGTCTTGTGGCGAGAGGTGACAGTGGTAGTCAATGATGGGAAGATCTTTGGCATAATCATGATACAGCTTCCGGGCGAAATCATTGGTGAGCAGGAAATCTTCAGTAACAAAATGTTTCATACGATGGTGTATATACTTTATAGGCAAGACGTTTTTCACACACCTTTCCCCTGAAAAGACTCGGTATCAGACAGCGATTAATTCGGTTTTTTTCGCAGGGAAGACTGGCGGATGATCAACTCCGGTTTCAAAACAATCTTTTGAGGTATAAATTTTTTGTCTTTTACAGCGATCTCTTCCAAGAAGATCTCGGCAGCCGCATTGCCCATACGCATCGGGTGCTGGTCGATGGTCGACAAAGGTGGCTCAGTAAAAGATGTAAAAGGTTCGTTACTGAATCCCACCAGGGCTACATCCTCCGGCACTTTAAATCCTTTCTCTTTCAGCACCTGCATGGCACCCAGTATACCGTATGCACTGGAAGAGAATACACCGTCCGGTATATCTTTACGTTTCAGTAATTGCTCCATGCTGTTACGACCGTCTTCAAGCTGCAGGTTGCTGTCCACCACGAGTGATTCATCGAACTTCAGTCCGTTGTCGAGTAACGCTTCACGATAGCCGCGCAGACGTTCTTTGAAGATGCTGATCTTGCGGGCATTGGTAAAGTGCGCAATGCGCTTGCATCCCTGCTGGATCAGATGTTCCGTTGCTTTATAGGCCCCCAGAAAATCATCAATCACAACATTACTTACCTCAAGCTCGTCATTCGAACGGTCGAAGAGTATAATCGGTATACCCCGTTCCTTTACCTTGAGAAAATGATCAAAGTTCTGTGTCTCTTTACCATGCGAAACGATGATACCGTCTACACGTGCATTCAGCAATGCTTCGACCGTTGATACCTCTTTCTCAAAGTTATCATACGTCTGGCAGATCATCACATTATACTTCGCAGTGTTGGCGATTTCTTCAATACCACGCACCACCGAAGAGAAGAATGTACGGTCTGCAGTCGGAACAATTATACCGATGATATTGCTTTTGCCGTTGCGAAGTGCAGCCGCAATGTTATTAGGCTGATAGTTTAATTTCTGAGCCGCTTTCTGTACAGCCTTTTTGGTTTCAGCGCTGATGCGCGGATGATCTTTCAACGCGCGCGAAACCGTTGATGCTGTAATGTTCAGCTTCCGGGCTATATCATGTATGGTAGCTTTTTCTTTCTTCATGTCGGCTCCGTGTTTACGTACGGCCTCACAGACTATACTTCGTTGGCAGGCTTTCCGATGGTGGCTAATATACCGCCATCTACATAAATAATTTGTCCATTGACAAAATCACTTGCTGCAGAGGAAAGAAATATAGCCGTGCCCGTTAAATCCTCCGGATCGCCCCAGCGTGCAGCCGGTGTCCGGTTTATAATAAAATCATTAAAAGGATGTCCGTTTACGCGTATAGGAGCAGTCTGCTCCGTAGCAAAATATCCCGGTCCTATTCCATTTACCTGAATATTATACTTGGCCCATTCGGTAGCCATATTCTTCGTTAACATCTTCAAGCCACCTTTGGCGGCAGCATACGCAGTAACGGTATTGCGACCGAGTTCGCTCATCATCGAACAGATGTTGATGATCTTGCCGGCCTTGCGCTGCACCATATACTTGCCTACATGCTTAGATACGATAAAAGGCCCCACTAGGTCTACATCAATTACCTGGCGGAAGTCCGCTACATCCATTTCAAGAATTGGTATACGCTTAATGATACCGGCATTGTTCACCAGTATATCAATCGGTCCTACTTCTTTTTCAATCTTGTCGATTGCTTCGCGTACCGATTGGTCATTGGTAACATCGAAGAGATAACCGGTAGCATCTATACCTTCTTTCCTATAGGCGTCCAGTGCATCCTTCATTTTATCAGGCGAGTGCCCGTTGATGATAAGTTTAGCACCGGCAAGTCCAATACCTTTCGCCATAGCCATACCAAGGCCATGAGTGCCGCCTGTTATAAGGGCACGTTTACCAGATAAATCAAAAAGTTTAATCATCGTAATTCCGTTGGCTTTACTCCGTCCATATCACTGTAGTCCAGGTTTTCACCGGCCATTCCCCAAATGAAAGCATAGTTGCTTGTGCCGGCACCGCTGTGTATAGACCATGGAGGTGATATAACTGCCTGGTGATTTTGCATCCAGATGTGCCGGGTTTCCTGTGGTTCACCCATGAAGTGACAGACGGTTTGGTTTTCAGGAACGTTAAAATAGAAATAAGCTTCCATTCTTCTGTCATGTGTATGCGGAGGCATGGTGTTCCATACGCTGCCGGTTTTCAGTTCGGTAAGTCCCATTTGTACCTGGCATGTTTCCAGTACACTATTCACAAGGAGTTTGCGTATAGTCCGCTGGTTGGATGTCTCCAAAGATCCGATCTCTACGGTCTCCGCCTGGTCTAACGATACTTTGCGTGTAGGGTACGTTGTATGGGCCGGGGCTGAGTTAAAATAGTATAGCGGCCTGGTAGCCTGATCGGGATTGAAGACTACATTTTTAGCGCCACGCCCTATATATAGGGCTTCTTTGTTTTCCAGTGTATAGCTGGTGCCATCGACCGTAATGGTTCCTTTACCGCCTACGTTGATGATTCCAATCTCTCTGCGTTGCAAAAAGAATTCGGCTTTGAGAGAATCAATTGTCTCAAGCGTTACAGGTTTTGAAACCGGGTTGGCACCACCTACAATCAAGCGATCGTAGTGTGTATATACTAAAGAGATTTCATCCTTGACAAATATATTCTCTATCAGGAAGTTCTCACGCAGCTGACTGGTTGTAAAAGTTCTGTACTGCGATGGATGGATAGCGTATCGAGAAGTGTGCAACATAATGTGTAATCGGTTGCGCAATATAAAAGAAAATTAATTTAATGTGCTATTACGAGTCGCGAAGTATTTTTTAACAATTTGGCCGGAATCGATGTCTAACCATCTTTTATAGTGTGTGTGCTTGTTAAATTCAGTCAAAAACATGCTTTTCAAAAATATTTGAAAGATCATTTGGTAAGCTAAAAATTCCTTCCTAAAATGCAATCGATTGCGCATCGGAGTCGATTGCAGTCGCCTGAAAATTACTGTTTTGCATTCTCTATAAACTATATAATACCCATTTCAACAAACCCAATATGATTCGTTTTTTACAAACCAAACTACCACCGGCACTGCGCATGAAGCGCTACACTTGCTGGTGTGTTTGCTACCTGTTACTGGGAATGACTATATCTTTCCAGGCCTCAGCACAAATTACTGTAACCGGAAAAGTTACATCAACGGACGATGGCGCTTCACTTCCCGGAGTGTCTGTCTTGGTAAAAGGAACTACAACTGGTACAACTACCGACACAGATGGCGCCTATAAATTAACGGTGCCCGATCAGAACGCAACACTGGTGTTTTCATTTATAGGATATGCACCGCAGGAACAAGTTGTAGGTTCCCGCACATCTATAGATGTTGGTCTTCAGGCTGACCTCACTGAACTTTCAGAAGTTGTTGTGGTTGGTTATGGTACTGTAAAGAAGAATGACCTGACAGGCTCCGTGGGTGTTATTGATCCTGAACAAATTACCAAACGTGGTGCACTTAACCCGATGGAGGCTGTACAAGGACAAGTAGCCGGTGTAGATATATCTAACAGCACGGGTCGTGCCGGTTCTGGTTTTAAAATTCAGATACGGGGTCAGCAATCACTGCAAGGTGGTGAACCATTGTATGTAGTAGACGGTGTCATTACCGGCGGTATAGATTTCCTTAACCCGCAGGATATAGAACGTATCGATATATTGAAAGATGCTTCATCAACGGCTATATATGGATCACGTGGCGCCTACGGTGTTGTATTGGTAACAACCAAACAAGGAGCATCCGTAAGACAAAAAGCAGTTATCTCCTATGATGGATACTATGGCGTTCGTAAATCAGTACGCATGCCTGACTTTATGCCCGGTGATAAATGGTGGAATTTCAGACAAGACTCTTTCATTACTGATGCTATCGTGAAAGGTACACCTATACCCGCTAACCCTGGTGACAACTCAAAGAACAGTACCGAGCTCGCAAGAAGAATTGCAGAGAAAGATTTTACCAACTGGCCTGATCTGCTCATACAAGATGGTATCCAGCAGAACCACTGGGTGTCAATCGCAGGTATGGGCGATAACAAGCTCGGCTATAATTTCGGTGTAGGTTATCAGCAGGAAAGCGGTAACATCATAAATGAAAATTACAAACGCTATAATTTTAAAGCGAATATAAATCACACACTCAATGAACGCTGGAGTGCAGGTGCTAACATGAACTTCGCGGTTGTTGATAACGAGCAGGGCAGTCCTAACGCCATGGTCAATGCATTTCGAATGTCGCCACTCGTTAAGCCGTATGCTACCGATGGTGGTGCATTACTGGTACAACCTGGAAAAGATATAGTAAATGTTGGTAAGCCTGACCAGATCACGCATATAGACTTTACCAGTTCGTCTAACCCGTTATTGGACATGGAACGCGCATCACGCGAAACAAAAAGTTTCTATGCTATCGGTAATGTATACCTGCAGTATTCTCCGGCAAGCTGGATCAATGTAAAAACAACTTTTGCTCCACGCTATAAATATGAAAAGTATGGCGAGTTCCTCGGTGTTGATTCTGAAGGACGCGTAGGTGGTAAAGCAAAAGCTACCATTTCTAATACGGAATCATTCTCATACGTGTGGGATAACCAGGTATCTGTGAATAAAACATTTAACGATCACAGCTTCAACTTTATGGGGCTATATTCCCTGAACTTGTTTGAAGATGAAAGCAGTAAGCTGATCGGCGATCAATTAC
>CAMLLI010000139.1 GCA_946480685.1 uncultured Flammeovirgaceae bacterium
CATTATCGATTGCCTGCGCTACGATATCGCGTGATGCCAGCTCGCCACGTTCATCATACTTGAACATAAAGCGCTCGCCATCTTTCGCACGCAGGTATGCGCCGTGTCCGCGTATAGCTTCCGTAATAAGGAACGATGGATTATCATCCTTCGAATAAAAAGCTGTCGGGTGAAATTGTACAAACTCCATATCGCGCACCCGAGCCATAGCGCGATACGCCATCGCTACACCATCACCGGTTGCTATCAATGGATTTGTTGTCGTGCGATATACCTGTCCGGAACCACCCGTAGCCAGCAACGTTACCTTCGAAGTATACTTCTCAATCTTGCAGGTATACTGATCCATAACATACGCGCCATAGCAGGTAATGCCCGGTTGTGGTTGTGATATTCTGCTTTTGAAATGGTGCTCGGTAATGAGATCAATCGAAAAGTGATGAGACAGTACAGTAATGTTTTTCAATGTACTCACTTCTCTCAATAGAGCCTGTTCGATCTGCCAGCCCGTTATATCTTTATAGTGAATGATGCGCTTGGCCGTGTGGCCGCCTTCTTTCGCGAGTGCAAGATTGCCCGATTCATCCTGGTCAAACTCAACACCCCATTGTATAATTTCGAGTAAACGATCCGGTCCTTCTTTCACTACCAGCTCCACCACCTCACGGTCGCACAAGCCATCGCCTGCACGCAACGTATCCTCTATGTGTTTATCGAAGGAGTCGGTGATTTCATCCAGCACTACAGCTATACCACCTTGTGCATATTTTGTGTTGGACTCGCTGTCGTCTGCTTTGGTAATAACCGTTACGGATTGCTCCGGAAAACGTCTCGCGGTTTTAATGGCAAACGAAAGCCCGGCTATACCCGAGCCTATAATGAGAACATCAGTCTGCGGCATGTTTAGCTTTTAGAGATTTCCAGCATACGCTGAATCGGTATCAATGCTTTTTTACGTATGTCTTCCGGCACTATAATTTCCGGCAGTTCATACTTTAAACAAAGATATAGTTTCTCCATAGTATTCATACGCATAAAGGCACACTCGCTGCAGGCGCAGGTGTTGTCTTCGTGGCTGGGAGCCGGTATAAGACTTTTATGCGGAACTTCTTTCGACATCTGGTGAAGTATACCGGCCTCGGTGGCAATGATATACTCGGAAGCTGAATCATTCTTCACATAGTTAATCATACCCGTAGTAGAGCCTACATAGTTGGCTACTTTCAGAATGTGTGTTTCTGATTCAGGGTGTGCTACAATTTTAGCATTCGGATGCTGCTTGTGAAGTTCCAGTAATTTATCAATAGCAAATGCTTCGTGTACAATGCAGGCACCATCCCACAACAACATATCTCTTCCCGTTTTGTTGATGAGATAGCGTCCTAAATTTTTATCAGGTGCAAATATGATCGGCCGATCTTTTGGTACCGAGTTAACAATCTTCTCTGCATTAGCCGATGTGCAGATGATGTCACTCATCGCCTTGATTTCGGCTGTACAGTTAATATAGGTGATCACGATGTGATCAGGATGTTGCTCTTTGAATTTTCTGAATTGATCCGGTGGTGCTGATTCGGCAAGCGAGCATCCGGCTTTAAGATCGGGTAACAAAACTTTTTTATGCGGGTTGAGAATCTTCGCTGTCTCACCCATGAAGTGAACACCGGCAAAGACAATCATGTCGGCCGTAGTGGCTGCAGCCTGTTGAGACAGTCCAAGACTATCGCCTACATAATCTGCCACATCCTGTATATCCGGTGTCTGATAATAGTGCGCCAGGATCACAGCATTCTTTTCCTTGCGCATGCGGTTGATTTCCGCTACCACATCAACATCCTTCTCAACCGGAATATTGAGGAAACCTTTCTGATGAAGCCGTTCGGTGGCTTTTACTATAATTTCGTCTGTTACCATTTTCTATGTTTGCACTTCGGTGTGCGAAAATAATGCTAAATGTTCAGAGTTCCCGGATTTGTCAGTTCAGCGGCAAAACCACTGTGTAAACTTACTTTAACAACCCCAACTTATGCTGAAAAATTCCGGCAATACTAAGCGCCCGCTGCTTGGCTTCGTTTGCTTTCTCACCGGCGAAATGTTCATCTACCGTGCCTGTAAAAAGTAACAGCCAGCGATCGAAATGTGTAGCCGTAATGGGAAGATCGATATGCTTTTGAAACGGATTACGCTTGTAACTCTGGTCGCCAAATAAAACTGAAGACCAGAAATTATACAGCACCGGCAGATGATGCGGCAAGTCGATGTGCTGAAATACCGGAGCAAGTAAATCATCCTTCATCACCTTTGCATAAAATTCATTTACCAGCCATTCAATATCGGCACGTGTTGCTATATCTCTCATGTCTCAATCTACAATCCTAAATGTTGCGTTACTTCGTGCGTATGCTCTCCGAGGTGCGGAGGACTTGCCAGCGCCTGCTGTGTCTTGAGGTTTTCTCCCTGCGCAACAAAGCTTCTCACTCCTGCTATACCCCGTTGTCCTAACAACAATGCTTTTGCTTCGGGCGTTTCAAAAACCTGCTGCATATTTTGAATAAAGCCCGCGGGGATTTTTGATTCATGTATAGCCACCATCAGCACATCAGCATCCTTCAGCATCATCTGCGATTGTAAAATGGAATTCAATTCAACCCGATGCACTACACGGGCGGCATTGGTTTTAAAGCGAATGTCATCGGCAATGGTTTCAATTTCCAGTATCGTGCACAGGTCGCGAAACTGTCGGTCGCTGCCCACAGCCAGAAGTATATCTTTACCATCTGCAGTTCTGAACACATCACCATAAGGTGCTATATTCGGATGCGAGGAACCTTGCTTCTGCGGCAGCACTCCGGCCACCAGCCAGTTCGTTGCCTGGTTCACCAAAGAAGCAACAGCAGCCTGCACCAACGATACGGCTATACGGTCGCCCCGGCCTGTTCGCTCACGATTCAGCAATGCCAGCAATATACCTTCCTTCAAATGGTGTGCAGCGAGTACGTCTACAAGGGCCACCGGCATTTTCAATGACGCTCCACTGGGTTCACCGTTCATATACATATAGCCTGTCTCCGCCTGTATAATAGCATCGTAACCCACGCGCGCGTTATCGGGTCCATAACCTGTTATCAAACCATAGATCACGCGGGGATTCATAGCAGACATTGTCTCATAATCTACACCCAGTTTTTCTGCGTCACCGGGTTTATAGCTGGCTATAACTATATCCGATTGCTTTACAAGTTTATATACTACATCACGATCGTGCGAATTACCCAGGTCTAATGCCACCGACTTCTTGCCCCAGTTAACGGAACAGAAATAGGCAGAGCGATCGTCTGTCTGTTCACCGGCAAGCTTCCAGCTTCGGGTAACATCGCCACCTGTGGCAGGATTTTCAACCTTAATAACTTCGGCACCCAGTTCGGCAAAGAACTGCCCCACGCTCGGTCCGGCCAGCACCGAAGCCAGTTCAAGTACTTTGAGATCAGAAAACATACGATTGAACGATCAATAAGAACCAAAAATCACACTTCTCATCCAATTGTTAATCATTTATAGCATTTTTGTGGTCTGATAAAATTCTAAAATCCATGAGGAGATTTCTCGTTGTTATCACCATCGCACTGGCTGCCTGCGGAAAAAAAACTGAAACAACCGACACGTTGAAAACCGGTATGTGGCGCGCCACCATCGAAATACAAGGCCAGCAATTGCCTTTCAATTTTGAGCTTACCAAAGACAATGACGGTGGATACGATATTTACATACGCAATGCCGATGAGCGCCTGCTGTTGGACGAAGTAAATGTTACCGGCGATTCAGTAAATATAGGCCTTCACATTTTCGATGCTAACATCAAGGCCGCTATAAAAGGCGATACACTGCAAGGTGAATTTATAAAGAACTACGAAAAGGATTTCAACATTCCGTTTACAGCGGTATATGGACAAACGTTCCGGTTCGAAAAAGTTAAGGATCAGAAAGACGTTCCTGACTTCTCGGGTAAATATGCCGTAACGTTTACGCATGAATTCGATACAACGAAAGCTGTCGGTATATTTAAGCAGCAGGGCGACAGTGTAACGGGTACATTCCTTACCCCTACCGGTGACTATCGTTACCTGCAGGGCAATGTTGTTAACGGACTCATGCAACTCAGCACGTTTGATGGTAATCATGCCTATATATTCCGTGCAACGAAAAAAGAAGATGGCTCTCTTACAGGAGAGTTTATCTCCGGAAAGAACCACATGGAGTTTTGGGAAGGTATAAAAGATGAAAATGCTTCGTTGCCTGATCCGGAATCACTTACCTATCTCAAGCCCGGATACGAGCGCATTGAATTCAAGTTTCCGGATGTTAACGGCAATCCTGTTACACTCAATGATGAAAAGTATAAAAACAAAGTAGTTATACTGCAGATGTTCGGAACGTGGTGTCCTAACTGTATGGATGAGACCATGTTTCTCTCGCCCTGGTATAATGAGAATAAAAAACGTGGCGTGGAAATTATCGGTCTTGCGTATGAGCGCAAACCAGACTTCGATTATGCGAGCGGTCGTGTGAAGAAGATGATCGACAAACTGAAAGTGAATTACGATTTTGTTATAGCCGGAACAAACGACAAGACGCAGGCTGCGGAAACATTACCCATGTTGAATAAAGTTGTAGCCTTCCCCACTACAATCTTTATTGGTAAAGATGGAAAAGTAAAAAAGATACATACTGGTTTTTCAGGACCGGGTACCGGCTTCTATTATGAGCAGGGAATTCAAAAGTTTAATGAGACCGTAAATGAACTTTTGAACGAAAATCTCACTTCTAAGAAATAATGAACTCAACAGCCAACCATACCACAACCCCGACAAATACGAATACAGATGTCTCTGCCGCCAGGCAAGGTCAGGGTAAACGTGTTGTGGTTGGTCTATCCGGTGGTGTGGATTCAAGCGTGGCTGCATACCTGCTGAAAGAGCAAGGCTATGAAGTGATCGGCATGTTTATGAAGAACTGGCACGATGACTCCGTTACCATCAGTAATGAATGTCCGTGGCTGGATGATAGTAATGATGCCATGATCGTGGCACAGCACCTGGGTATACCTTTCCAGGCGATCGACCTGAGTGCCGAGTATAAAGCGCGTATAGTAGACTATATGTTTGCCGAATATCAACGCGGCCGCACGCCTAACCCGGATGTACTCTGTAATCGTGAAATAAAGTTTGATGTATTTCTGAATGCAGCCTTAAAGCTCGGGGCTGATTATGTAGCCACCGGACATTATTGTCGCAGAGGGGAAATTGAAAAAGACGGCAAGACTGTATATCAGTTGCTGGCCGGTAAAGATCCGAATAAAGATCAGAGTTACTTCCTTTGTCAGCTTACACAAGATCAGCTATCGCGATCGTTGTTTCCTATAGGTGAATTATTGAAACCGGAAGTACGTGCTATAGCAAAAGAGATCGGTTTGGTAACGGCTGATAAGAAAGATTCACAAGGTCTCTGCTTTGTTGGTAAAGTACATTTACCCGACTTCCTTCAACAACGCCTGCAACCCCGCAAAGGACGTGTGGTAAATATACCGGCCGATGCTGTTGCGTTTAAAAATGGTTTTGAAAAAGATGATCTTCAACAAGTAACAGCGCCTTATCATTTCGAACCTGCACTCGGCACGATAGTAGGCGAACACAACGGTGCGCATTATTATACTATCGGGCAACGCAGAGGTTTGAACCTGGGTGGCTTTGCAGAACCGTTGTTTGTTATTGGTACAGATACGAATGAGAATGTTATCTATACCGGCATGGGTGAAGAACACCCCGGCCTATACCGTAAAGGATTATTCATACCGAATGAAGATGAGCATTGGGTACGAGCCGATCTTAAATTAAACGTTGGCGAGTCTGCACGGTACACAGCGCGCATCCGCTATCGCCAGCCGTTGGCTCCGTGTACACTTCATAAAAAAGAAGAAGGACTCTATATCATCTTTGATACTCCTATGAAAAGTATAACCCCCGGGCAGTTCGCAGCCTGGTATGCAGGTGAAGACCTGGTGGGTTCAGGAGTAATAAATTAAGCAGTTAAACATTTTGGTCTGAAACTTGTCATGGAGTTTAACCGTAGTAACGGACTAAACTTTGATATGCCGATTTTGAGCAGGTATGATTTTATGAGTGTATACTTCCTGTTTAAATTTCTGGCATTAAAAGTCTTTGCTTAATTTTATCACAAATAAAAACTCTATGAAAAAAACCATGCGTTTTCTGGCAGTAGTTACTCTTCTGCTAATCTCTTTCTCAAGCTACAATGCTTCCGCTCAGGAAATTAAAAAAGGTCAATTCTTGCTGAGCCCTTTTTTGGGTCTTGGTTATTACTACGCTGGTAGCGGCTTGGCTGCAACCATTGGTGTTACTGGGGAGTATGCATTTACGGATGAGATCAGCGGTGGTGGTTATCTGGCCTATACCCGTTGGACTCACGACTACGGCTACCTAGGAAATGACTACGATTACACGTATAACTTCATTGATTTTGGTGTTCGTGCTTCTTATCACTTTGCAAAGCTCCTGAGAGTTAGCAACAAAAAGTTCGATCCATATGCAGGAGCATTCCTGGGGTATGTAGCATCAAGCTATGATTACGATGGTCCGGGCAATTCAGGTTACAGAGACGACTACGATAGCGATATCAGACCTGGTATATATGCTGGCGCACGTTATTTCTTCCAGCCTAACATCGGTGTATTTGGTGAAGTAAGCATTGGTCTTACTCCTATATCTGGCGGTGTAACGTTCAGATTCTAATAACTGCCGGTTTCCGGTTGTATATTCAAATGGGTATCCGGTAGATATAGCGGGTACCCATTTTTATTTTTAATAGTTCTCTTTAAATCCGCTCACGCCACCCGATACTATATATTTCATCGCCGTTGGTCCGGATATATTCAGCGGTGTGATCCGGCTCTTCGGCACTATATAATGCCAGCCGGATACTGCATACGAATGTGGCAGGTAAACCGATACCATATCATCAAGACCAAGTTCGGAAAGATCAGCCTGCGTTATAAAACCAATCTGGTATAATTTATTCTCTTCGTTCATTAATACCAGCACAGGTTTGTTAAATTTCTTCTTATCGCCTACAAATGCATTGAGTAAATCTTTAAGTGATGAGTAAATAAGTTTCACCAGTGGAATGCGGTTCATAAGATGATCGAACCATGTGGTGAACGTCTTAAAAGCAAAGTTGGTGGTGAGGTAGCCGAAGATTGTAATAGCGCACAGGATAATCAGAAAGCCCAGCCCCGGGTACGGCAGCTTAAGCAGACTATCGAGCCAACTGAATGCAACGAAAATAAAGTAGGCTGTAGCGACTAATGGAACAATGAACAGTGTACCACTAAAAAAATAGCGGACGATGCGTCTGAGCGTGCTTTCCATGATGCGGGGGTAGAACAACCGGGATAAAGAATGACGTTGTCCTCCTTAGCAAAATTACGGAAGCCAACATGTATTTCCGTAAAACCCGAATACTTTAATTAGCGGGTATAACAATCCGCGAAAGTGCGAGTCGAACCACTTCATCAACCTGCTCATCAAACGACACATACGTAGTGTCTACTTCAATGGCATCTTCGGCTTTTCGTAACGGGCTCTCGGCACGCGTAGTATCGATCTCATCACGTTGACGAATGTTCTCAATAACATCATCAAGGTCTACCAGTTGTCCGCGCTCCAGTAATTCCTGTTGTCTGCGAAATGCTCTCACGTTCATTTCGGCCTGCATGAAAAGTTTGAGTTCAGCTGTCGGGAATACAACTGTACCGATGTCACGACCATCCATAATGATACCACGCTCTTTACCCATTCTGCGTTGCTGATCGACCATGGCCGTACGTACATCTTTAATGGTACTCACCTGGCTTACCATTTCAGACACACGCATCTTGCGTATCTCTTTTTCAACGTTCAATCCGTTCAGAAAAGTGTCGGTGCCTTTCTTCTGATTTACTTTGAATGTTATATGGATCTGCTCCAACGCCTTGGTTATCTCCTTCGGGTTGGTGAGCGATATATGATGTTCCTGAAAATAATACGTTACAGCTCGGTACATAGCGCCCGAGTCAATGTAACGATAGCCGAGAATGGCGGCTACTTCCTTGGCAGTAGAACTCTTACCACAGGCAGAGTATCCGTCTATAGCGATTACGATTTTACGTAGATTCATCAGCAGTCTTTTTGCGGACAGGGAATTGGTTTTCCGGGCTTCAGTTTTTTATGATGTTTGGATGAGCCGCAGG
>CAMLLI010000140.1 GCA_946480685.1 uncultured Flammeovirgaceae bacterium
CGCCTCAGGAAGATACATTACCACCATAATACGGGGAACCGCCAGCGTCAAAGATCTCAGATCATCATATCGTTTTGTATTATTTAGCGGATACGAAATATGACCACTACGAATTACGGGCGGTTTAACTGTTGCCTTCAGTTGAACATGAATACTAATTTCCTGCAGATATCCTCCATTCCGAAATGGCCCCCACCCGGTAATCATTGCATCGATACCATTACCGTCATATGAGCGGCTGGCAACCTGACATCCTGCCCAAACGTGTGCGGCTACCGCATGTAAATAGGCATAACTCAACTCGCTCTCGATATCATTACTATTTAACGGTCTCATCTAAACACAACAATTTAAAAAAATATAGCAAACCAACAGCTGCCATTGCAGCGGAACGAGGTGATCTTATAACACAAAGATATACTTCCTTTTATTATATATTGACTTTCACGTTAGATTTTCACGCAAAAGAAAATGCATACTATATTTTCAGGAAGAGGTGACGGCCGTTAATGCATCCTCCTTAAGAAACAGAATTACCGCGCCTCGTCTTCAACCGCTTCAATTCTCCTACGATAATTATACTTACAATAACGAGTAAACTCCACGAGGTAATTTTGTGCCACGTTACCATCTGCCAGCCTTTGTGCTGGTAGGCATATTTCCATGCGCCAAAGAAAGTAGCAATGTTTTCGGCAAGCCAGATAAAGAAGCCAATAATAGCGAATGAAAGCAGTGCAGATATATAGTATACTTTCTGGTAGAGTTTAAATGAAAATTTAGTTCTCCAGAAGATCACAATCAGGAAAAGCGTAATGTAAAGTCGCAGGTCTGGAATGAAAGCATTGGTAAAGAAGTTAAGATATATAGCAGCACCTGCAGCCGTAGCATATATACTGTTGGGCCAATGTACCGTGTCAAGCTTGAGATTGCGCCATGCCTGGCAGATATAGCTTCCTACACTGGCATACATAAACCCAGCATATAGCGGAACACCCATAATTTTAGTATAAGCGTCTTCCGGATACGACCACGAGCCGCGATGTACTTTGTGCAACTCCATCACCAATCCCAGCACGTGAAAAAGCGTAATTACCAGAACTTCGTCACGCGTTTCAAGACCAGTCTTGTACATAATTACCTGCGCCATGATGCATACAATCAGCAAAAGATCGTAACGCGGTATACCCAAGTGCAAAGCCGATGATAGTGCGAGCGAAATAAAAATCAGCACCGGAAAAATGCACGACACAGCCTGCAAATATCCGAACCATACAAACTGTTTTACAAACGACACGAACTTCGTTTCCGAACCATGCAACACAAATTGGTTCTCGATTGCCTGATGAAGCTGTTTCAAAAAAGAGTGAGATTAATTACCGAGCCAAACGTAAAACATCCTCACGTTGTTACGCAAAAAAAACAATGCTTAAATTAGCCGGTGAAGTAGCCGCTGGTTACTGGCCTCCGGCTGCAAGAAGTTATTCTATTAAAAAACTTTACTGCTTACAGCTACGTATTTTCCTGCAGCCAGCAACCTGCAGCCAATAGCCCTTAAAAGCCCGCAGCTCAAAACTCAAAGCTCAAAACTATTTTATGAAAGACGTACTCGAAATAAAAGCCGATCACAAATATTCGGAAGTAGCCGAACGGATCGAATCGCTTATTGAGAAGAAAGTATTAAAAGTCGGAGATAAACTTCTGTCAGTGCGGGCGCTCAGTAAAGAGCAGGGTATAAGTCTGAGTACGGCCTTTCAGGCATATTATCTTTTGGAAAGTAAAGGACTCATAGAAGCACGTCCGCAATCAGGATACTACGTTAAGTATTCGCGCGAGCATACACTGGATATACCACAGGTATGTGAGCCTTCCGATGATGCTGTGCCGGTTAGTGTTGATGATATGATCAACAGTGTATATCGCGATCTGAATGCAAAAGGCGTCATCAACTTTTCACTGGCTACACCCTCTATTAAATTACTACCTACTGCAAAACTTAATAAAGCTGCGCTGCAGGCTATACGTGAGTCGCCAACGTGTTGTCTCAACTATGAAAATGTACAAGGCAACGCAGCGCTTCGTAAGCAGATCGCGCGGCAAGCATTTAACTGGGGTGGCGCACCGAGTGAAGATGATATCGTAGTTACTGCGGGTGCGGTTGAAGCGATGTCACTTTGTATTAAAGCTGTTACAAAGCCAGGCGATACAGTGGCAATCGAAACACCAACCTACTATGCTATTTTCCAGGTAATGGAAAGTCACGGGTTAAAAGTTGTTGAGATACCAACTGATCCGCTACTCGGTATTGATATAGATTATCTTGAACAAGCTATACCTCGCTTTGATATAAAGGCTTGCCTGTTTGTTAACAACTTTAACAATCCGCTGGGAAGTTGTATGCCGGATGATCGCAAGAAGAAACTGGTAGATATGCTCGCCAAGAAAGATATACCGCTTATAGAAGACGATATATATGGTGAGCTATATTTCGGCAAGACGCGTCCGAAAACCTGCAAGACGTTTGACAAAAAAGGACTTGTTCTTCACTGTGCATCGTTTTCAAAATCGCTGGCACCGGGTTATCGTATTGGCTGGACTATACCCGGTAAATTTAAAGAACATGTTATGCGACTGAAACGCATGCACTCTGTCTCCACAAATACACTTAGCCAGGCAGCCATCGCTAATTTTCTAAGCAACGGTCGGTACGAGTTACATCTGCGGCACTTACGGAAAGCTTTACATACACAATCGCTTCGTTACCTGCAGGCAGTTTCAGAATACTTTCCGGATGATACACGCGTAACGCGTCCGCAGGGTGGATTTACGTTATGGATCGAGATGAATAAAAAAGTGAATGCGTTCAAATTACACAAGCGCGCGTTGAAGCATAACATCGGCATTGCACCGGGCCAAATTTTTTCGACACAAGGACGATTTGAAAATTGCTTCAGACTGAGCTATGGTGCTCCATGGGACGACACCATCGAGGAAGGAATTAAAACTTTAGGCAGGCTTGTGAGAGAGTGGAAATGATCAACCTGGCACGTTTCTTCCCTTGCAAATATATTCTTATACTTTAAAGGCTGGAGTTGAAGAAAATTTTCCTCAACAGAATCTACTCCATATTTTTACTCGCAAGTTTACCTACCTGCCAGAAAAACAGCCCGAAAAAGCATACCACTGAGATAAAGACATATACCATAAGCTGTGGTGGTTAGAATTCAATATCAAAGATGGTGTTACTATTTTTGTCGCACCTACGCCTCTTGTTTCATCCGTTACGGAAGTAAGTTCGGCAAGGCTTTTGCATTTTTTGGAAAGTTAAAACCACCTGTGTAAATCGAATTCCATTTAAACCTCAACTGTTTAAATTGCACCCTTGTTTACTTGAAAACCAACGTATTATGATAAATCAAACTTTGCGGCTCATGCTCTTCGCGGCAGCGGGCCTGTTAGGCACCACCAGCTATGCTTTTCAGACAGAAACTTCACAGGCAGACACAATTACTGCTCCGCAGGATTGGTTCTTACGCGATCCCGCAACCGATCATGTGCAGGGACTAAGCGTTGAAAAAACATATAGTACATTATTAAAAGACAAGCCTTCCAAAACTGTATTGGTAGCTGTAATTGATTCGGGAATTGACGCAGACCACGAAGATCTGAAAGATATAATGTGGGTAAACGAAGACGAAATTCCGGGCAATGGTATTGATGATGACAAGAACGGATATATAGATGATATACACGGATGGAATTTCATTGGTGGTAAAACCGGAAACGTGAATGAAGATACTTATGAAGTAACACGTGAATACGCTCGTCTCAAACCAAAGTACGAGAACGTTGAAGAGAAGAGTGTCAGCAAAAAAAATAAAGCTGAGTACGAGTACTGGAAGAAAGTAAAAACAAAATATGATCGTGATTTCGAATTCAACAAAACACAATACGATCAGTATAATCAGCAATTCGAACTTTATAAAAATGCTGCGGCTACCATCTCCTTCTGCGATAGCCTGCTGCAAGCTAAAACCGGCAAACCTGTAAGCAAGTCATCTTTGACTACCATCAACGCTACAGACGATACCATTCGCTTTGCTAAAGAAACGCTCGCAAAAGTATTGGAGAATGTTGATGGCGATATCATGGTAAGTGAATTCATTGAAGAACTCAATGGCTATATCGGCCAGTTGGAGGAAGGCGTTGATCACTATCGCGTGGCTGTGGAATATGGCTACAACCTGACCTTCAACTCGAGAACAGTTGTGGGTGATGATCCTAAAAATCTGACCGAGAAAAATTATGGTAACAACGATGTGAAAGGCCCTGATGCAAGACATGGTACACACGTGGCCGGTATAATCGGTGCGAACCGTAAGAATGATGTAGGTATAAAAGGTATTGCTGACAACGTACGCATTATGTCAGTACGCGCTGTGCCGAATGGTGACGAGCGTGATAAAGATATAGCCAACGCTATTATATATGCCGTGGATAATGGTGCAAAAGTCATCAACATGAGTTTTGGTAAAGCGTTTTCTCCGAATAAAGAACTCGTTGACAAAGCTGTAAAGTATGCAGAATCAAAAGGTGTACTGCTGGTACATGCTGCCGGTAATGACGGAGACAACACCGATGTTGAATCAAATTATCCAAACCGTAAATTTTTAAAAGGTGGTGAAGCCAAGACATGGCTGGAGATCGGAGCATCATCGTGGGGTGCCAATGACAACTTTGTAGGTTCATTCTCGAACTACGGTAAAAAATCAGTAGACCTCTTCTCTCCGGGTGTACAGATATACTCTACAACACCTGACAATACATACGAAGATCTGCAAGGTACCAGTATGGCAAGCCCGGCCACTGCAGGCGTAGCCGCTGTTCTGTTCTCTTACTTCCCGGATCTCAATGCTTCCGAAGTAAAAGACATTATCCGTAAGTCAACGCGCAAGTTTGATGGTCTGAAAGTGACGAAGCCTGGTTCGCAGGAAAAAGTTTCGTTCAGTGAATTGAGCAGCACAGGCGGTTTGGTAAATGTATACGAGGCTGTAAAGCTCGCACAAACACTAAAAGGTAAGCCTGTAGAGAAATAAGCGTACAGAAATCGTCCGATAACGAGACGTTTATGCTGTGAAAAATGCTGAAGAAAAAAATCTTCAGCATTTTTTTATTGTCTATACTTCAAAAATCACGCGCCTGGTGGTATAGGTTTACTATATAATTACCGATAGACATACCGACTTATAGTGTAACCCTGATTAATTCAACGGCAATCGATTTTTACCCTATATTTCAAAATCCGCCTTTACGCGTGTGCCCCCGCGCTATAGTAACGGGTAGCTTTCCTATACTAAAAGCTACCTGGTATGAAGGCGTTCTTTACAAATTTCGTTGCAGCATATGTGCTGTTGGTTTCGTTCCTCCCATCGTTCTCTGCTCCTAACCGTGCAGGGTTTTATATACCTGATCATATAGACGAAGTATCATTCCGATATAAGAATATAGATGAGCTGATTTTACTGCCCGTTATTATTAATGACTCCATTCATGTAAATCTTATACTCGATACAGGATGCAGAAATCTGGTGCTGTTCGGGAAGCGTTTTCAAAAGTTATTCGACATTGAACCTGACAAGAAGGTACAGTTTTCAGGGCTCGGTTCCGGCCGGCCGGTTAACGGTGCGCTCTCGTTAAACAATACGGTTTCTATTGATAAAGTGCTTGGCGAAAAAATTCCCGTGATCATCATTCCGAACCAGAATCTTTTCAGGGTATATAATAATGTGCATGGCGTTATCGGCTACGACATCTTTACCAAGTTTGAAGTTGAGCTAAACCCGCGCCAGCAACTCATTACCTTCCGACCTGCAGCCACGGCAACACTCGGCAGCGAATATATACATGTTCCGATCCGCATTAGCGATGCAAGGCCGGTTATAGATTGTCGCGTGGTGCTGGACAAAAACAAAACTCACGTGTGTGATCTTATGATTGATACCGGCTCTACACTTGCACTTTTGTTAAAAACCACCGACCTGAAAAATTACTCCGCCGGCGTAACAACGAAAGTTCTGGGGCGCGGACTGAATGGCGAGATTGAAGGATTTGAGACTATAACGGACCGGCTCGAGCTTGCCTCGCTTGAAATGACAAATCTGCAAACGGGTATCATCCATTCTCCATGGCATAACCATGCATCTATAGGTATGAGTATACTAAAGGAATACACCTTCGTATTAAATTACTGCAAAGGATACGCAGGCTTTAAAAAGGCCTAACCTGTCTATCGGATTTTAACCCTATACACATGGCGTGAAATTATAACTTCACGCCATGGCTCGTATCCAGATAACCCTCCCGGAAACTTTCATCTTTACTACCGAACTCACCATTCGTGCTTCCGATCTCAATTATGGTGCACATGTAGGCAACGATTCTGTTCTTACACTCATGCAGGAAGCGCGTATTGTTTTTTATCGTTCACTCGGCTTTAAAGATGAGATCAGCTTTGATGGAAGCACTGGGCAAATTATAGCCGATGCCGCTATTCAATATAAGTCCGAAGCATTTTTAGGCGATCATCTTACTATCAAAATTGCTGTTGACGAATTTAGCCGTTTTGGATTCGACATGTATTACCTGCTTGAAAATGCAGCAACCGGCAAGGAAGTAGCCCGCGGCAAAACCGGTATAGTATGTTTCGATTATGAAAAAAGAAAAATAGCTGCTATACCAGATATTTTATTACATAAGCTAAAACAGTAATTCTAAAAAAAGTAATTTGGCAGCCGTAATAAGTTTACTCCTAACCGATGGTTGTCCGGTATCTCATCACCTGTGTGCTATGTCTCGCATGGACTGGCGTGCTTTCTCAATTTGAAAAGAACTATATACCCTCCCCGGTTCAGGATACCATTCCAACTGCTATATATCAATCCCTGCAAACCAAACTTACACTTGACAAATCTCGCATTACAGAGCCGAAAGGGCAGGTAAATGCATATCTTAAAGAACTATATACCAAGCGAACTGATTTTGTTATTGAACAATTCAATAATGACTATTTCATCGTTGATGAAAATCTATCACCCTATCTTCAGTCTATATTAGAAAACATATATACCGCAAATCCATCACTTCCGCGTGAAACAAAGGTATATGCATTTCGCAGCGATGCTGTTAATGCCATGAGCTATGGTGAAGGAACGATCGCTTTTACATTAGGACTTTTATCCCGGATGGAAACTGAAGCACAGATCGCCTATGTGCTATGCCACGAATTGGCACACTATCACTCGCATCATTCGGATATAAAGATGGCCAGGTTCGCCAAACTTAATTATGATAAAGAATTAAAGCGACAGGTAAAGGCTATATCTAAAAGTGAATATGGGCAGTATACCAAATTTACACAGCTGATGCGCTCGCTGGATATTTCCATTACCCGCCATAGCAGAGAAAAAGAGTTTGAAGCCGACTCCATCGCGTTGCTATATTACCTGAACACGGCTTACGATACCTATGCCCCCATTCGCACGCTGGAAATTCTCGACAGTGCTGACATTAGTCCATATCAAAAGAACATCGACCTGAAAAAATATTTTGATTTCGAGAACTATCGCTTCAAAGAGCAGTGGCTGAATTATACGCCTTCTACTACCTGGCATGCATCTGACACTGAGAATGACAGTTTGCACACACACCCCAGTTGTGCCCGCAGAATTATAGCCTTGCAACGTCAACTAAAGTATCCAAAGCAGAACAGTCAGCAGTACGCAAAATACAATACCATGCGTACACGCAGTGAATATGAGCAGGCAGCCTCTGCGTTTCATTTCAAAAGCTATGGAAGGGCGCTATTCAAAAGCATGATCCTGGCTGAACGTTACCCGGATAATGCATACGCACATGCAATAATCGGACAAAGTCTTTACCAGCTATACTTGCACCAGAAAAATCACGAACTGGGAAAGGTACTGTCGCTGCCGGATCCGCGTTTTGATGAAAATTATGATCGTGTTTTATCATTCCTCCATACATTACGATTGATGGAGCTTGGATCACTCGCTTATCATTATACCTCTTTAAAAAAGGAAACATTCAGTGCAAGCGAAGATTTTATATACGCGCGCTGGCTAAGCAGCCACACCGAAGTTAGCCAGGACGATCCGGCAAAAATTAAATCAGAATATATAGCCAGGTTCCCCGCCGGAAAATATATAGCGTTGATGCGCTAATGCTCGTCCTTTACAGATATACTCATTCATCCAAGAACAACTAACAAATTAATTAT
>CAMLLI010000141.1 GCA_946480685.1 uncultured Flammeovirgaceae bacterium
AGAAGTAATCTAAACGCTGTTTAGATCAAGTGACTTGTAACAGCTTTCAGCCTCTTAAAAAGATGGTCTGAGTTTTCTGTCCTTACCCAGCGCCTGACGAATCTCCTTCAGTGCCTGGCGTTTCAATCGCTGATGAGAAGCTTCATCCTGCGAAGCATACATCAGCGTCTTGATATACTCAAGTACCTTCTCGGTTTGCATCTGATCAAGTGAGCTCAGCGACTCAACGATCTGATATTTTTGATTTATAGTTGTCATACGTGTAGTGGTTGTTTGACAATACAAATAACGTAAATCAAACACCTGATGTTCAACAACTGTGCCCGCTATTAACAGTAATACAACACGGTCGTAATATTTAGGTTGAAAATGCTGAAAAGCAATGATTTATAGATCCAGTATTCCGAAGAATTGTGAGTGTGGAATACTCAGGTCAATGAAGGCAAATCGTGGTACAAGAGGTTGCTTTATCCGATCATATATCTTCTTACTCTCATGATCAGATGAAATATAGTATTTGATGCTGTTTTCAGAATCAGCCTGTGCAAAAAGCTTGGTGTCGTTTGATATAATTTTACGATCGCTCAGATGAATGTTCCCTAACTGCCGCTCACTAAAGATATACTTGGCAAACTGCCCGGCCCTTTGGGCATGATTTAAATTGAACGGGAGTATTTGAAGATTCCGAAGTGGTAGTTTCTGAAGAATCGCCACCAACACAATACTCTGCAATACTTATCGTAGACACAATCATTGTAATGTCACGTTCTATGAAGTAGCGAAAGTAATTATCTGCGTTTTTAAAGAGAGGGTCGTTATCGTTCAAAAACCTTAGGAAAAAACTTGTGTCAAGTAAAACACTTTCATGATTCATAATTGCCCCGAATTTCATTAAGCCAACTGTTTGCATCGATAGTTCCCAACCAGTTTTTCCTGGCTTTTTCCCGGAGTGATGCTAAATATTCTTTGTCATATTTAGGCTCGTAGTCGATCAAATCAATAAACGTTAAACTTGATTTGTCAAACTCACCTGTTTCTGTATGTTGTTTAGCCTTCGCTCTTACACCATAACTTTTATATAGTATATTTTTTTCAAATTTTTCAAGAATATTGATAGGCGTTTCAATCCGTAAAAGCCCATGATCATCAGTCAGCAGATGCAGGTTTGCCCGATCTTTACCACCGGCATTTGTAATTTTACCATAGAAGTAAAACTCCGCATCGCTCCATATGGTCTCCGTCCTTATATATCGGGTGTTTTTATTCAACTGATTACATTCGAATCGGTAATAGACGTCCGAAGTGTTAATGTATAGTTTTTCTGTGTTGCAATACCTTGAAACTCTTCGATGGCTCTGGCAGTAGGATAGTCTAGAAAATCTATACTCTTATTCGCGCTTATCTGTCCAAGTAATGCATTGAATCCAATAATATACTGCACTGATGTTTTGAATATATGCCGGACAGATCCCTGCTCTATTTTATAACTAATGACAGGTCTGTCTTTTTTGTCATTCGGGAATAAGAGATTTTCAACATTCTCTAAAATCGAAATGATTTCTTTAATGTCGTAGTTATCAGGATTGATTTCCTTACTCCCTTGCAATCCTTCAATACATATTTCTATAAACCCGGTCTTGTCCATCATTTTAAATCCACTCAAAAATAGGTATTTAATTTAACATGGAATACTTACGGTGTGTTCACCTCATTATACCCTCCGGTTGTGTTATCGGTCCAACTCATTGGGTAATTTTTGTCCAGGAACTCTAACGAATCGGTGGTCAGGTATAGGGGATGAAACGTGTCGATCATCACTGCCAGTTCATGTGTTTCTTTAGCACCTATACTTTTTTCTACGGTGCCGGGGTGTGGCCCGTGAGGCAAGCCTCCGGGATGCAACGTGAACGACCCGCGCTCTATACCTCGGCGACTCATAAAATTTCCTTCGGCATAGTATAGCACTTCATCCGAATCTATATTGCTGTGATTGTAAGGTGCCGGTATAGCCAGTGGATGGTAATCGAATAAACGCGGCACGAAAGAACAGATTACGAAATTTCTTGCCTGAAAGGTTTGATGTACCGGAGGTGGTTGGTGAATGCGACCTGTGATTGGTTCAAAGTCGTGAATGGAAAATGCATACGGCCACAAAAAACCATCCCACCCGATTAAATCAAGCGGACTATAATCATATATATACTGGTGGAGAAATCCCTGCTTCTTTATCTTCAGTAGAAAATCACCTTTCTGTGTTTCGGTGATCAGCTCGTGTGGCGGACGAATGTCGCGTTCACAATACGGTGCGTGTTCGAGTAATTGTCCTAATTGATTCCGATAACGCTTTACAGTTTCAATCGGTGATGCTGATTCAATGATGAGCAAACGTAACGGTCCGTCTTCAAATTCAAGTCTGTAGATAACAGTGCGTGGTATAACGATATAGTCACCCTGCCGAATGTCGAGTTTGCCGAAGGGAGAAATCAACGTGCCTTTGCCATCATGAACATAAAGCACTTCATCGCCTTCTGCATTTTTATAGAAGTAATCCATCGTACGCTTGCGCGGTGAGCAGATGGATATAGCACAGTCGGCATTCATCAGTAACACCTTGCGTGCATCGAGGTAATCTTCTCCCGTAGTTGTTACCTTGGAAGTATTGAGATGCGTTTGACGCAACGCATAATCCTCTACACGCTTTGCTCCGTATCGTACAGGTTCCTTCAGTTCCTTAATGCGCGTGGGCGGATTGATGTGATACAGGTTTGAATATATACCCGAGAAGCCCTCGGAGCTTACAAGTTCTTCTTTATACAGGCTGCCATCCGGCTGTCGGAATTGTGTATGCCGTTTGGGAGGAATTTTTCCGAGACGATGGTAATACATAATGGAATAATTTATCCTAAAATTAACGAATGGATAGTATAGGAGTATACATTCCAAAGCCTCTTTCGTAAAATCAGGTTTCACAAAATAAAAACTCCTCTGCACAACGTATTGTACAGAGGAGCCGTTTCTTATTTGGGTATAAAAAGCAAAGGGCTAGTACTTGAATACTTTGCCTCCGGCCATTACTTCCTGTTTCTTTTCGTCAAACGTTACTTTCTCTCCGGTACGAACAGCAGCGTTCGTCATAATGGTAGCGATCGAGTGCATATAGCCTGCTTCTACCGGAGCATTAGGTTCTTTTCTGCTGCGCACGCATTCCATCCAGTTACGCATGTGTGCAGAGGTAAGCGGATCGCCTCCTGTGTTGGCAGATGCAACAACCTGTTCAACTTGCTGCTGCTGTACTATATCCATCTCTGGTAAGAGATTCGCCTGCATGTTCATCGCGGTTGCGTGGTTAAGTTTCAGACCACCTACCGGTGAAACCTTGTTTGTATTTAAATTCAGCTCACCTCCGTTGGAATAGTATATCTCGGCTGGTCGCTCGTCACCATTCATCATGCGCGAAGTAAATTGTACCTGGAAGCCTTGTTTGTCATCACCATAATCAAATACAGCAGTAGTTGTATCCCAGTTCTGGCGACCATCTTTCCAGAAATATACTCCACCATTCGCTACTACACTGCGCGGGTGCTTCAATCCGCTGAACCAATGCACCGTATCGATCTGGTGGCTCATCCACTGCCCCGGCATACCAGACGAGTAAGGCCAGAACAATCTATACTCTAAATATTTTCTCGGATCAAAATTTTCAAACGGACGATTCATCAGGAAGCGTTTCCAGTCGGTGTCCTGCTCGCGTAACTCTGCAACAAGTGCTGGTCTTCTCCAACGGCCAGGCTGGTTAACGTTCCAGCTTAACTCAACCATTACGATCTGTCCGAATTTACCGCTCTGAATAAAATCTGCGGCAGCATGATAGTTCTTACCGCTTCTGCGTTGTGAACCGATCTGCACAATTTGCTTCGAGCCCTTTACAGCCTTTAATGCTGCACGATTGTCTTCCATCGTTTCAGCAAAAGGTTTTTCAGTATACGTATCGCAGCCTGCTTTTACCGCTTCTATAGTATGCAGCGCATGTTGAAAATCGGCTGTGCTGATAATGACGGCATCAAGATCTTTGACCTTATAGAGTTCATCGTTGTTAACGCAAGCCTGTATATCGTGCTGAAATTTTTCTTTGAGATAAGCCTGCCCTTCTTCTCTTCTTTTTTTCCAGAGATCAGATACGGCTACGATATCGAAGTTTAGTTCTTGATAGTGATTCATGAAGCTTGGCAGCAACGACTGGCGGAAGCGATCGGAGAACCCGACAACGCCTACGCGCACGCGGTCGTTCGCACCAATGATGTTAGCATAACTCTTCGCTGAAAAAGCAATAGCTCCGAGGGACGCGATCGCTGATTTCTTTATAAAACTTCTTCTGGACGTTTTCATAAGCTATAGATGGGTCTGAGTTCTTGTTTACTATAAATGATTTGGGGGTTAATCGATATATATACTTACTTCAGCTCTTTGATCTTGATGCTTCTGAAGGAAACATTATCGCCATGATCCTGTAACAGAATGTGTCCTTTCTCAGCCATGCCGAAGTTTTCCCAATGTGCATATTTACTGCGTGCTACCAGCGCTTTAAAAATGTTGTTGCCGCGTTTATACTCAATAACCTTGTAGCCGTTTAACCAATGCTCTACACGATTGTCAGGATATACTATAACACGCCCTTGATTCCATTCGCCAATCTTTTTAAGACCTCTTGGATTTTTATCAGAAGGAATAAGATCGTATAGCGATGCCAAGGTTCGGTTGCCGGCAGCTCCCATTTTTGCATCCGGATGTTTTTCATCATCGAGTACCTGGTATTCCAGACCAATAGCCGAGCCCTGGTTATTTTCTTTTTCGGTTACAAAATATTTTACACCGCTGTTCGCACCTTCGGTAAGTTTAAATTCAAATTGAAGATCGAATGCTCCGTATTCATTCACGGTAACTATATCACCACCATTCTGCGATTCGCCTCCGGTAGATTTTACAACGCTCAGTGTACCATCTTTTATCTCCCATCCTTTCTCCGGGAATTTATCTTTATAAGCACCGCGCCATCCTTGTGTTGTCTTGGCATCCCACAGAAATACAAAACCATTTTTCTTTTCCTGCTCCGTAAGTGTATTCGGAACAAAGTTCATTACGAAGATTGAATCGGCCGGCGATGGTTGAAGTGCTTCTGTTTTGATGCGAATGTTTTTGAACCAAACATGCTTGCCAGCTTCTTCAGGTTTATTGATAGAGTGTACTTGCAATGCTATAAAACCTTTCAGGGTCATGTCGTCAATTACATGAGCACAGGGTATACCGTTGATCCACGTACGCAACGTATTGCCTATTGCTTCAATGCGCAGGGCGTTCCATTCATTATTACGGTACGCATTCTTGGCAGGTAAATTATACTCCAGAGGGTATAACCATTGCCTTCTCGATTCATCATATATACCTCCGCACCATTTGCGTTGCGTAGGGTCTATATCAAGCTGATAGCCGAAAACTTTTCCGTTCAGGTAATCAGGCTTACTCTCGCTGCGGAATTGCACTCCGGAGTTGGTGCCGTCATCCATTTTGAAATCAAGCTCGAGAATAAAGTCACCAAACGTTTCTTCGGTAACAATAAACGAGTTCGGTGAATCGCTGATGGTTGTACCAACGATCATTCCATTCTCTACTTTGTAAGGAGCTTTACCATTGATTTGCTTCCAGCCTGTAAGATCTTTACCATTAAAAAGTTTCCGCCAGCCTTTATCGGTTTTCTGCGCGTAACTCAGACACGAGACAAAAAGAAAAAATACTATACTGAGTCGTTTCATGATGATTGTATGGAATTGGTTTAAGGTTGAGTCACTATATCACTATATATTTAAACGGTTCATTTCTTTCACAGCGTAATCACATGCGCGCGCAGTCAGCGCCATATAGGTTAGCGATGGATTAACACACGAGGAGGAGGTCATGCAGGAGCCATCGGTAATGAAAACATTCTTAACACTATGCATTTGGTTGAATGCGTTGAGTACTGAAGTTTTTGCATCGCGCCCCATGCGCGCAGTGCCCATCTCGTGATTGGCGTTACCGGGAAACGAAGTGTTGATATAGGGCTTTATATCTTTGAAGCCTGCTGCTTCCAGCATCTCTGCTGCTGCCTGTGACATGTGTTGCTGCATGGCCATTTCGTTCTCTTTAAACTCGCAATCAATAGTTATAGTATTGCGGCCAAAGGCGTCTTTCTTTTCGGTGTTCAGTGTTACGCGATTATCCTGGTAAGGCAAACACTCACCGTAACCAGAAAAAGAAATTCCCCACGGGCCGGGCATCTGAACACTTTGCTTCAGAGCTTCTCCTATCTGATCAGACGCAAAATGACTCATCCAACCACTACGCCACGAACTGCCCATGAGTCCAAAACCGCGAAAATAATTTTCGGTCTTGCCGTTCATGTTCTGAAAGCGTGGTACATATAGTCCGTTCGGTCTGCGGCCAAAATAATATTGATCTTCATATCCTTCCATCAGTGCTTCCGCTCCGGAGTGTTTGTGATGGTCCATCAGGTTTCGGCCAACTTGATCGCTGTCATTGCCTAATCCATTTTCGAAACGCTTCGAAACAGAATTAAGAAGTATAAATGTTGTAGCAAGGGTTGATGCATTTAGAAAAAGTATGCGCGAGTAAAATTCAGTTACCTCTTTCGTTTCAGTATCAATAACTTCAACACCAATCGCTTTCTTCTTTTGTTCGTCATACAAAACTCTGTTCACCAATGAGTGCGGCCGAAGGGTAAGATTACCGGTTGCAAAAGCTGCGGGCATTGTACTCGCATTCGTACTGAAGTAAGCTCCATATAAACAACCGCGGTGACACTGATTTCTATACTGACAAACACCACGGCCTTTAACAGGTGCAGTAAGATTTGCAACGCGACCAATCGTTATTCTTCTATCCGGAAATTTTTTCTCTGAACCTTCCTTGAATTTTTTTTCAACGCACGTCATCTCCATCGGTGGTTGAAAATTACCATCGGGTAGATGTGCAAGTCCTTCTGCCTGACCGCTTACACCGATAAATGTTTCCACGTAATCATACCATGGGGCGAGATCTTTATAGCGAATGGGCCAGTCAACACCATGACCATCGGAAAGATTGGCAGCAAAGTCGAGGTCGCTCCAGCGATAGCAGTGCCGGCCCCAGAGAAGCGATCGCCCTCCTACAACATCACCGCGAATCCAGTCGAAGCGTTTCACTTCGGTGTAAGGATTCTCAAGATCGTTGATGTAAAAATGTTTATTGTCAGCGCGATAAGAGTAATGCCGACACTGTATATATCCTTTTTCACGGTCTTCGCGCGTGAGCTTTCCTCCATGATCAAATTCCCATGGATCTTTGCTGGTAGTAGGGTAGCTCGGATGCTCAACATTCTTACCGCGTTCCAGCATCAGTACTTTTAATCCCTTCTCACACAGTTCTTTGGCTGCCCAACCACCACTTATACCGGAGCCTACAACAATCGCGTCATACGTATTTTGCTCACGGCTTTTACCGTTCAGGTTCATGCTTGCAATTTTCTTCACTCTAAGTTTTTAAAATCTTTTCGTTGGTGAAAATAAGTTTTTCAAACGGTAACGGGAACGGTCACATCGGTGTGAAACACCAACATTCGTTACCATGGATGGTATTATGAAGTTGCTGAATTTTTATTTTGAATATTAATATTCACGAATCGCTTTAGCATTCCACCTCATGTTATATTTTTGCGCAATTTTGTTCATACCACTCCACTACAAAAATGCCAAGAGATAGAAGTATTCGCTCCGTACTCATCATCGGTAGCGGCCCCATTATTATTGGTCAAGCCTGCGAGTTCGATTACTCCGGTTCACAAGCATCGCGCTCACTGCGCGAAGAAGGAATCGAAGTCGTGCTGATCAATTCTAATCCGGCTACGATCATGACAGACAAGGTAACGGCTGATCATGTGTACCTGAAGCCGCTGACAAAAAAATCTATTCGTGAAATTCTGGAGAAGCATCATATCGATGCTGTGCTCCCGACTATGGGTGGGCAGACTGCACTGAACCTTTGCATTGATTGCGATAAGGCAGGCATCTGGCAACACTATGGTGTGCGTATCATTGGTGTTGACATCAAGGCCATTGAGACTACAGAAGACCGCGAGAAATTCAGGTTGAAAATGCTTGAGTTAAATGTGGGAGTTTGTAAAGGCGGTACAGCCAGTTCATTCCTGCAGGGAAAAGAAATTGCCCAGGAGATCGGATTTCCATTGGTGATCCGCCCCTCGTTC
>CAMLLI010000142.1 GCA_946480685.1 uncultured Flammeovirgaceae bacterium
CGCCTCCAAATTGATGTGCATCGTCATTCATTTTAACCCATGTTGCTCCTTTATCTACGGATCTGAAAAGACCTCTTATACCATCCACCGTTCCCCATATAAATATAGCAGGATAAGAAGCAGACGAAATTGCTTTACCTATTCCGACAGCCTTGCAGTATGTTACTTTGGCAACTTTGGTATACGTAGCGCCATGATCAGTAGAATATGTAAGACCATTATCAACCAACGGAACCCATAGATGTCCTTCGTATCCCGGAACGATGCGAATGAATGTGTTCGTCCAAGGTGTAGAGGTAGCTCCCGGGTTGCCCCCGGCTGTAAAGCTGACGCCTTTGTTGGAGCTGACGAGCATCTCTCCATTGGTATTATATATATAGAAGTAATTACTATTGACAGGGTCACCCACCGGGATAGCCCCGGTTACCGAGCTTCCGTTCACAGCTGTCCAACTCGCTCCGTTATCAGTGCTATAATATGTAGTTGAAGAGCCGTTGGGACAGTGAAGTATAGTACCACCGTCAGCACTCAGGGCGACTTTACCTTGCACGCCCTTGTTGGTTGCACAGCCTGTCCATGTAACACCCTGATCGGTGGAATAATAAACATGCGCCCCTCCGTCTGTTACCCGCACAAGTTTATTCGTATTCTTACCGGCATAAGCGATACCGCTGTTATTACCCTCACCCGGCTGATGAGTTTGAGTCGGAAACGCAGTTATGTCTCTATGCACAAATCCCGATACATCGCCAAAAGCAGAAGCAAGCGGACCTCCCGGTATAGCTATAGCATCCAGAAGAGCTGTTTCTTCAATGCCCTTCACATCAAATTTCCACGTGGGTGTTGCTGCTTCAATATTGCTGGTAGTAAGGATTCCCATTCCGCCCACGGTGCGCACTTTTTTACTGTCCAACGGGTCAAACTCAGCACATTCAACCCAATGTGCCTGTCCACTGAACCACGCCCGGCCATTGTTATCATACTTACTGGTATTTCCGTTCTTCAGCGTCCAGGTGACTCCGCCATCGGCAGAGAAGTAAACAAAATCTCCCCAAGGCCCACCGTACATTTGATTTGTATACATACCGGTTGTTGCTACAACTACCCGGTCAGCATTTGCCGGGTCGACACCAACACCGCCATAAGACCAACTATTACCAAATGGCGAGATATCCTTCCATACACCGGTAGCGGTGTTCAGTTTGTATAGTTTACCAGCTCCACTGGTCGCGGGTCCTTCGCTGTCAGCAAGTGTAAGATATAGGCTTGTGCCCTTCAATGCAGCACGATGCGGCATATACCCGGTATCAGGAGAGATGTCTGTAAACGTAACACCACCATCGGTGCTCTTGTATATATTTGCTCCTCCCGTTCTGGAAACACCGATATAGATTGTTTTAGTAACGCCACCAGACGCACTGGCCGGATCGAACAGAACGAAACATATACCATTGTTATTGGGTGTAGTAGTTACACCATTCCAGGCCAGCGACCATGTACTGCCGGCATCTGTACTTTTCCACAGTCCATTATACCTTGTTCCGCAAAACAGTATGTTACTGTTATTCGGATCAACCGTGAGCCGTTCACCATTACCACGCCCTAATCCATTACCATGTGTTTTAAACTTCGATGTTACATCGATAACTGTGAACGTATTTCCTTTATCTGTCGATTTCATTATGGCGGTCAAGCCACCGCTTGCATATGAAATGCCGCAGAGCATATAAATATTATTAGGACTCTGTGGGTCAATCGCCAACGACTCTACACCCGACAATCCGCCCTGGCTGTCGGGGAGCCAATCCATAAACTGTACCCAACTATCGGCCGCTGCATCCCACCGATAAGCACCTCCTACATCTGTGCGGCAGTATACATCACCGGTTTTCTGATCGGATATTATACCGGTCACAAATCCACCACCACCAATAGCGACTATATTACTTTTGAACTGAGCAAGCGTTTCAAAACCACAGAAGAAAAAAATACATATATATAGCCGTATAAATATTCGCACATTCATTCTAATTTTTAAATTAATTAGTAGTAAAAATTAACTGAGAACAGACCTTCGATAGACAGTGATGCATACATGAAGTACTATCTCCTAAGGCATATATGTTTTTATAGTGAGAACAGCTTGCGACAATCCCGGTGATGTAACCGTGAGCTTGACATCGCCCGTGCTGTGTGTACTTCGAACAACAACCAACGCGCGTCCGTGCCACGCTTTGCGTGTGTCGCCTATATATAGTTGGTAGTCTTTCAGATCGGCATTATCAACTCCGGCAATTATACCAGGGCCTTCAATTTGGAAATGCAGGCGATTGGTAGCTGTGGGTTGAAGTATACCATTCTTATCTGTGATCTCTACTGTAACGTAAGACAAGTCTTGTCCATCGGCGGTTATTTCTTTTCGGTCTGCCGTTAACTTGATTGTGGCAGCATCGCCTGCAGTCTGCAATGTGGTTGATTCTACTTCCTTACCATTCACTACTGCAACTGCTTGTAATATGCCGGGTGAGTACGGCACATCGAATGTAGCTTTATACTCCTGTTCACTAATTGTGGCGCGTTCGCCAATCAACGTATTGTCCAGGTAAAGCCTGACTTGGGGATACTTCGAATATACTTCCACCTGTATCGTTTTGCCTTCGAAGCCTGGCCAGTTCCAGCTCTCCCACGTTGGCCAAACCGACCACCATGTTTCTTTTATTTCGAGCGGCTTGGGTTCCGGTTCACGAACCGCTATATATAGTTTCTCGGTATTATTATAGAGCATGCTCCGGTAATGTGATATAGGTTTCCGCTGGCCAATCAGATCTATATCACCACAGTATGCCCCGTGCCACGGAAATAATTCATTTTCCCAGTGTTGTCCCGGAGCTTCGCCTGAATAATACCAGCGGCCTATACCAGACTCGCCCAAATAATCCATAGCGGTCCATACAAAATCGCCTATGACATAACTGTTATTTTCGACCAGCTTCCAATTCGTAAAAGCATCGCGCGGATATGACTCGGTGTGAACTATAATACGTGACGGCACGCGCACATGGTCTGCCGGTGCGTTGAACAAATGGTAATTATACCCGGCAACATCATGCACAGCCATAAGCGAATCAAACTTTTCCCATTCCTTACCATTTTCAACGATAGCAGATGTTACCGGTCGCGATGCATCCATTTTCTTGACTTCGTCTGCCAGCATCTTCGCAGTCTTCGTAGCATCCGGGCGTCCTCTTTCGGGGATCTCATTACCTATACTCCACATAATGATCGATGGATGATTACGATCACGCAGAACCATTGCTTCCAAATCGCGCTTCCACCAGTCGTTAAAGTGCCGGGCGTAGTCAAACTTATTCTTGCCTATTTTCCAGCAGTCGAATGATTCATCCATTACCAATAAACCTAACCGGTCGCACGCATCGAGGAATGCTTCGGATGGTATGTTGTGCGATGTTCTTACGGCATTGAAACCCGCTGCTTTCAGTAATTCAACTTTGCGCTCTTCGGCACGATCAAACGCAGCAGCACCGAGGCAACCATTGTCATGGTGCACACAGCCACCGTTTAACTTTATAGTTTTACCATTGAGCTGAAAGCCATTTTGTGCGGTAAATTTTACAGATCGTATACCAAAGCTGGTTTTTGTTTCGTCAGCTATATTCTTGCCCTTTACTTGCACCAGTGCCTGGTATAGATCCGGAGTTTCAGGAGACCACAGCAGGGGGTTTGCTATCGTCAGTGTTTGTATAACTTCTTTTTCGCTATTCGCCAGGAGTTCAACTTTTACCTGACCGCTACCTGCTGTTTTAGAATTCTTATTCAGAAGCGAAGTTTTAACAACCACGTGCTGAACAGAAGATGTTTCGTTCTTTACCAATGTCTTTACCTGCACGGTTGCTTTCTGCGAAGTGACCTGAGGAGTGGTAACAGAAACACCCCAATGCGCCACATGCACCGGGTCGGTAACCATCATCCAAACATGACGATATATACCCGAACCACTATACCAGCGACTGTTTACGTGCTGTGAATTATCAACCCGAACCGCGATAACATTTTCTTTACCGAATGCTATATAAGGCGAGAGATCATAACGGAAGGATGAATAGCCATAGGGATAAACACCCAATGATTTTCCATTGACAAAAACTTCGGAGTTCATGTAAACACCTTCGAAGTATATAGATACTTTTTTTGCTTTCCAGTTTGCAGGAACGCTGAAAGTCTTCCGGTACCATGCTTTGCCTGCGGGAAAATATCCACCACCCCCTGCTGTTGGATTTTTAGGAGCAATTTCTCCTTCTATACTCCAGTCGTGCGGCAAGTCAAGTTTACGCCAGGCTGCATCGTTATAGTCTGCTTTACTGGCTGCTACAGTATCACCGAGGAAGAATTTCCAATCGTTGTCAAACAATTGCTTTCGCTCATATATACCCTGGCTTTGGGCTGCACACGAAATGCCGCTCACGATAATGAAAAACATCAAGGTATATGCTTTAGCGCAAACATAATTATTGCATATAGTAATCATTCGCATGTATATTATTTCGTATTTATATAAGTAAATATCTGAACAGCCGCATGGGGCCACTCCTATTTTGATTCTATAACCGCGACATCCCAAGCCTTTAGTATCAGAGATTTACCCTTTTGAATTGGCTGGCTTGTAAGCAGGTTAACACCATCTCCATATTGGTAAGGGAAAGACTGCTCAACCGCTGAAAAATTATAGTAGAAATGAAGATTCTTTCCACTGTTGCTCACACCATGCTTTACTTTTATTTTATCCGGCAACGCCACATCGGCAAGAAGATTCCGCTCACCGAGTGCTGATGTGAGTATACTTTTTATGATACTTTCAGAAGGTACAGTTCCAAAGTACGTCATCGCGCCTTTGCCGCTGTTATTCTTTACGATAGCCGGATATACTCCGAAAAAAGGATGATCATAAAATGCGAGCGGTCTGGCAGTAGTCGTTTGTAAAAACTCAGCCCATTGCTCGGTATAGTTCTGATCTTTCGCCTGGAACGGATCACCTTTTAATGGAACAGGCGAACGCAACGTTGAAAATTCCTGGTACGTAAAGCCGGCAGCTTCAGCAAGACCTGCAGGCATTGTCTGGTGTCTCACGGCACCGTATTCGTCACAAAAGCCACTCTTCACAGTAGCGATAAGATGTCCGCCATTTTTAACGTACGCATTAAGTCTGTTCAACATGGAATCGCTTGCTATATATAGCGAGGGTACAATCAGCACCTCGTAGCGACTCAGGTCTTCTGTGTTATCAAAAACAAAATCTACTTCGACATGGAGATCGTACAACACTTTATAAAATCTGGCAAGTATCTTTTGATACGCACCATCCGCATCCCACGGTCCGGTTTCAGGACCTTTAAAATTGTTATCGAAGCGCTGAAGGTTGATCGCTATATCTGAATCTTCGCTGAAGAGAATCGCCACTTTATTATTCTTCCGGATGTTGACCAGCTTCTTACCTAGCTTTTCACGCTCATGACCAATGGTGCTTATCTCCTTGTATATTCTTCCGGGCTTCAGATCATGAGGAAGTATGCCTCGCCAGTATTGTTCTATACCATTGTGCAGCGAGTGCCAATGCCAGTATGAAACCAGGTTGGCGCCTGAACCTATATGCGCGTAGTAATTTAGTCTGAGCTGCCCATCATAAGGAGGAAACTGTTCTCTTGAATTCCAGCCGATCGATGCAGCATTGGTTTCCGGAACCAGGTAGTTCTTTCTTTTTAAGGAACGCGTAAAATCTCCCTGCATGGCGATGCGCAGTCCATCCGACTTATCCTGGTCGTAGTGGTATATATTTACACCGGCATAGTCAAGTATAGCGGAAACAGCTTTCTGATCTAAGTCACTCCGAAGCGCCCCTGCAAAATCGTGCATCACAAATTGAGATGCGCCTTTATACTTTCTGACCATAGCCGCCTGCCACGAAAGAAATTCCGTTACCGTTACGCGCTGATAGCGTGTCCACTCCAACCTGTATCCGGGATGGTTGAATCCACTGGCCGGATGTAGTTCATCCCAGCTGTTGATGGCCTGCCCCCAATAGTTGAGTCCCCATACTTTATTTACCTTGCCGACTGTCTCAAATTTCTTTTTTAGATACTCTATATATTTAACGTGGTTATCGCGATCATCCGGCCACTTGGAGTGTGTCTCATTATCAATCTGATACCCGATAACTGCAGGATGTGTTTTATAATGTTCTACGATTCGCTTAATAACCCGTTGGCTATAATATAGGTATATAGGATTGGTGAGATCTACATTTTGCCGGATTCCATATTTAAGCCGCTGTCCATTCTCCTGCATGGCGGTTATCTCCGGGTACTTATGGTATAGCCATGCGGGAATAGAATAGGTAGGTGTTCCCATTATTACTTTTATACCGGCCTTATGCATGGCATCTACCACCCTGTCCATCCAGGCAAATTCAAACTCTCCGTCACGCGGCTCCCATAGCTGCCAGGTAGACTCCCCTAACCGAACATAGTTGATGCCGGCTTCTTTCATCAAGCGAACATCTTCTTCAAGTCGCTCGTACGGCATATACTCATGGTAGTAAGCTACGCCAAACAAGATCTCATCAAATGCGTAAGGCTGCGCGCTCGTCATAAAACTGCTGCCCGTGCAGATCAGAAGAAGCAATCCGATTACACATTTTTTGAAACATCCCGGAAGCGTCAGGTAGGCGTCTAACAAAGTCGTCATCGTATAAATCAGTAAAGCTTTAGGTAGCCCCATGTTTTTTGGGGATGGAAAGTAAAGTGTTCCAAGACTTGCAGACGGGTTCGAAAGATCGCAGATTAGGTTACCAAAAGTCTCTCCTGCGTAAAACAGCCCATTTCAACTAAAACAACCTGTAAGATTTATACCCTATGTGCGGCAACCGTGTATAGCGACAAAGCAAACGCTGTGGGATACGAAGGACATACCGTCAATATTCGTCACAAGCATCCACATTGCATGAAGTAATATTTCGGACGTTTTAGTTGTCAGAACAATGATCTCAGAAAGGTGCATGAATAGTCTCGGACGAGGTTGCACTATATCCGCCAACTTTTTTGTATCCCGGCATTTTTTTGTATTCGCCTCAAGGGTCTCGATGTTTGCAGTCTATTCTATAAATCTATAGCAGAACCGGATTTAAGCAATATACACCATCCTAACCTTAAAAAGATGCAACGAATCAATCTGAAGAAAAATCTGATCAAAGTATTATTGATCTTATTGACTGCATTGCTTGTCGCCAATTGCGTGTTGACGTTTCTTAACAGTAATACTATTGTAGAGAACAACGCCCTGAGAGAGCGAACAGAACACGTAAAGCGGAATACAGAACGCATCATCGGCGATATTGTTCACGGTGCAGATCTGGCGGTACGCGGTTATGGACTGACAAAGAGTGAGAAACTTGCTGAACCACTCCGGATTGCTTGTGTATATAAAGACTCTGTCTTTATAGGGCTGAAGAACCAACTCAATAGTCAGCATTATGACACAGCAGGCTTGCATGAAATAAAGACAGCCGTTAATGACTACCTGATGTTTTCGAACGGTATGATCGAGTTGGCGCGTCAGGACAGCATGCAGAAATTTACTGCTATATTAAATGAAGACCGTGGGTTTGCGCTGTGGCAAAAATATATGGAGTTCCGTGATCCCTTATTTGCCTATGAAGATGCACTCAATAAAGAGGCCGAGAACCGTTATGTAGCTGCACTCGGAGACAGCAGACTCATCGTTATTGTATTATTGCTTCTTGGTGTACCTACTATGATCTATATAATCAAACGCCTGGGCCGTGACGAGAAACAACTTGCAGCATTGCTCCTGAATCTCGACCAGCAAAACCGCCAGTATATATTTGATAACGGTGCGCCTTTGGACGTAAATGACATCGATCATGTTATTGAAAACTCAATCCAGAATTTCAAGAAGGCAAATACGTTCATCACGAATATAGCGAACGGAAACTATGGCGTGGAATGGGAAACACTCAATGAAGGCAATCGTTCACTGAATAAAAGCAACCTGGCGGGAAATCTCATCCGGATGAAAAACCATTTAAATGATAGCAAGCTCAGCAATGAGAAACGCGAGTGGGGTGTATCCGGTTTGGCCGAACTGATCACGTTAATTCAAAACCAACGCGACATCAAAGAACTTGGCAATAGTGTTGTTAAATATATAGTGCACTATACAAAATCAAATCAAGCC
>CAMLLI010000143.1 GCA_946480685.1 uncultured Flammeovirgaceae bacterium
GCCCAATAGGTCTTGTCCCAATTTTTCTCCTGCGCATTCCGGAAGCAGTTTTCAATCGCACGGGTAATCATATCTGGCTTAAACTTTTATTATTGATCAGGTTCTCCATCGCCTTGGCAAGCAACTCGGCACAACTTACTATTTCGATTTTTGGATGATCGAGTTCCTCCACCACGGTATCAGATATATATAGTTTCTCAATTCTTGACTGTTCGAGATTCTTCAATGCCGATCCGCTTAATATACCGTGTGTGCAATACGCACAAACTGATTCGGCTCCGTGTTCCATCAAGAGATCGGCAGCCTTGCAAAGTGTTCCGGCCGTATCCACAAGATCGTCAATGATGATGACGTTGCGTCCTTTTACATCACCGATGATTTCCATGTGTGCTACCTGGTTTGCCTTGAGACGTTCCTTGTTGATAACAACCATCTCAGCGTCCAGATGTTTTTTATACTGCTTGATGCGTTTGATGCCACCGAAATCCGGACTGCACAGGCAAAGATGTTCGCGCTTGCAATCGCGGATGTGATCTACAAACAACCGCAGGGACGACAACGGATCGAGCGGTACTTTGTAAAATCCTTCAATCGCGTTGGTATGCAGGTCGAGTGTAATGATGCGGTCAGCACCCATCAACTGAATGATGTCTGCTACCATGCGCGAGGAGATGGAAGTACGCTGACCATCTCTCCGCTCCTGCCGGCTGTGTGGCAGGTACGGTATCACCAGCACCACTTCACGTGCCGATGAACGTCTTGCTGCATCAACCGTCATCAGCATCTCAAAGAAATTTTCATAAGGCATATTTACCTTGCTGATGAGAAATACGGTTTGCCCGCGTACACTTTCATTGAACCTCACAAACAATTCACCATCTGAAAATTTTTCGGTGTGTACCTGGTGAAGCGGCAACTGTAACTGTGCGGCTATCTTTTTGCCAAGTGAGACAGCCGAGGGAGTAGCGTAGATTTTGATTGAGTTTTCCATGGACAGCAATGATAATCAATTTATAGTCAAGGCGAGTTTCTTTTGTTCGCTTTCGAGTGATTGTTTTGCGCGTGCGCGGATGTCTTCGAAAGTATATTCCCGGGTTATCACTCCGTTCTCAAACACCGTCTGCATTACATCTGTCTTGTCTGATTCGCTCTGCCGTACGGTTTTATACATACCATCTTCCTGCACGAGCTTCAGCTTACCGGCTTTGGATGTTTTGAAAGACTTGATCATCTCGCCTGTCTCATTCATTTCTACGGGTGCTTTCTGTACATCTACCGCTTCTCCGTTTACTTCTGCGTATGAACATTTCAGTGCAAACTTTTGGGTGTCACGGTTTACTTTCTGCAGCAACGCTCCGCCCATACCCAACACAAGGTTCTCGGCAGATATACCATTGCTCTTGAGACTTTCATATAACTGCGGTATAGATTCGTGGTTAATACCATCGCCTTGTATAACCCGTATCTGTGAAGGCAGTACCCGATATCCTTTGGAGTTTACAGTGAAGCCGAATTTCTCAAAGAGTATATCGTATACCTTTAACAACGTTTTTTTGGGATCACCGGAGTCAGGTCTTATTACCAGCCGTCCGTTGCGTTGCAAAATCTCATCGCGGAATTTACCTCCCCACAGATCTCCCACGGCATTGAATATATTGTAGGAATCCGACACACAGGAAAGTATACCTTCGGGATATGCCTTGAGTACGTGGTCGAAAACTTTCGCTTCTCCGGCTTGTCCTAACAGCGTCATAATGGAGTGTTCGGTTGCAGGCACGGATAATCCGTATACCTGTTGTGCTGCGTAGTATCGTTTGGCAAAGCGTGAAGCTTCCACGGTATCACTTCCCATGAAACTCACCAGGTGCGCTGATCCGCCGAGGCCTGCACTTTCTACTGAACTTACACCTCTGAAACCAAAGTCGTTTAGAACAAAGTCAATCGCAACAGCGGATGCATCGTCTGCAGTCTCGGCAAAATACCGTTCAACTATATTTCGAATTGTTGCCGATATAGTGGCTACTGTACTTGGGTACCATACTTGCATCAACAGTGTCTCCAGAAAGTTCGTGAGCCAGAAACAGCGCGGGTCAGTATTCTCGATCGTCATCAATACATTGCTTACCGGTACGGTTGTGCCTTCAGGAACTGCCTTGATCTTTACGGGCAACTTTCCTCCGTATTGGTTCAATATATACTCAAAGTTGGCGCGGTTAAATACATCACTTCTTCCAAATACACCGTGCATCAGTTCTTCTGCTTCATCAAGATCAGCTTTGGTAAATGCCTGTCCCTGCAGATATTCTTTGAGGTAGTACTGCAATCCATAGAACATGGTGTTATCAAACACCCCTCCGCGACTCTCCAGGTAAGAGTATATCTTGGTTGTTCCCGGATAGTATAATTTATAGTGAGAATATTTATAAGCGTCTGCGAGTAAGAGAAGATTGGTTTTCATAGTGCTTCATTTAGATACTTGGAAATTTTTACGCTGATTGGATAAGCTGCGAGCTTTGAGTTGTGAGCTGCGAGTTTTATTGAGAATCACTTCGTGATGTATTTCTTCAGGAGAACTTTCAGATGTTTGGTGTGTTCGGGGGCGGTTTGTTCGGCTTCGATCATTTTCTGAATCGTTTCGAGTGTGAACCAGCGCACTTCGGCTATATCATCGCTGCCCAGTGCTTCGCCTTCTATATAGTCGGTTGAGAAAAGTGTGGTGATGATCTTGTCCTGTTCACTTTTGTATCGCCAGTCGGCTACACGGAAGGAGCCCTCGTACTGCATGGGTGTTGTTACAATGTCTCCGCACTCTTCTCTGAGTTCACGTGCTGCGGCTTCTTCGTAACTGTCGTCTGTAGGATCAGAGAAACCTCCCAGCAGTCGCCACTTGTTATCGATGTCTTTTCTGCCGAGCAATAGTTCTGTGCGATCATTTCTGAATACTGCTATATCTACCGTAGGATATACTTTCAGGTATGTATTGGAGTATGCATAGATGATACCGGTTCTGAATTCTTCAGAGTCCATTACTTTATCGCTGATCTGTTCGCGTATCAATGTAGCGCTATAGTTTCCGGTCTCGGGTAATTCTATAGTCTCGTTGTTGCCGGAGTAATAGCTCTTGAAGCTGTCGCGACTTCCGTAGAGTATAAAGCTCGATCCGGGAAATGTGTTTGCCAGCAATGTATCCAGGTTCTGCGACCATTTTGTATCCAGCGGGTGATCAGACAACGGTAACACGACTACATCGGGATATACTTTCTTGATCATTCGTTCGCGTGTCTGAAAATCCAGCGGGTTTCTTTTGCTTCCGCGCACGGGTGATACTCCCAATACGATCACTGTGGTGTTGTGCTTTACCTTTACTGATTCCACCAGGCTCTTGTGTCCTTCGTGCAGGTAAGGTGACTGAAAGCGCGCGATAATTACTCCGATTTTACTCATATGATTTAATTATAATGACAATCCAATTTTTAAAGCGAGGTCTTTTGATTGCGGAACATATATACGTTCATAAGGAATCTGTAGCATATCGATTCTTTCACTTTTTAAATGTTCACGTTGCTCTTTTACAAACGGTGTTATATTCTCAATCTTAAGGATGAATTCATTGCCATACTTTTTTAGCGTGTGTTCTTTGAGACCAAGTTGTATAGCTCTTCGTTCGAGTTTGTTTCCCCAGGGATCATGGTCGGGATCCCACTGCAATCGAACATCGTTCTGCTCCAGATCATTTTTCCATGCTTCTTCTGTGCTGTAAAACTCTTTATTGAAAGATGATACTACAGCCTTATTTAAAATTTCATCAAAGTGAAAAGTTGATATCGTGATGGCGAGTATATTTTCCTGCCCTTCTTTCTCAGCCCATCCACTTCTGTACATCATCCATAGAAAATTGGGTTTGATCCACGACATTCGGTTATAGCTGAATTCTCCACCAAAGCGCTGATGCTTTACAGCATAGTCAGCGATTGACTGGCGATAGGCTTGATATATTACAATGGTGTTGTTGGAGAGAGCCCCCAGAATGTGTCTCCCCTCTTTTGGCAAACGGTTGATGCTTTCTTCATAACGTTCAAGTTTCATAACATTTATCTATTTGTGTATTATATACGCAAATGTACTCATAAGGTTAACGCATCACACATTTAATTTGCGTATTTTTTACATTAACTATATAATCAACTGGTTATCAGAAGAAAATATCAAAATTATAGCCCTTCTCTTTCAGCTCGAAATACTTCTTTTTATTGAACTGAAACAATCTGGCAGGTCGTCCGGATTTCTTCTGAACGATTTCATCCAGTTCTTCCAGGAAGCCGTAGCTCATAATTTTCTTCTTGAAATTTCTGCGATCGAGCTCACGGTCGAGCAGAATCTGATAGAGTTTCTCCAGGTCGGAGAACGGGAATTTTTTATCGAGCAACTCAAAGCCAATCGGCTCGTAGGCAAGTTTGCCACGGAGTCGTTTGATGGCCATGTCCAATATAGTTTTGTGATCGAATGCGAGTCGCGGCAGTTTCTTGATACTAAACCACGCTACATCTTCTGCATCCGTTTCGGCAGACAACTGGTAATCGGCAGGGCGCACAAGGCCGAAGTAGGCAACAGATACTACACGATTGCGCGGATCACGATCGGGTTTACCGAAAGAATATAATTGTTCAAGGTAATTTACATCTATACCGGCTTCTTCTTTGAGTTCGCGTCTTACGGCATCTTCAAGAGACTCTTCGTCTTTCACGAGGCCACCGGGAAGGGCCCAGAATTTCTGAAAGGGTTCGAACTTTCGTTTGATAAGAAGAATGGAAATATCCTGTTCCTGGTCGTATCCAAAAACAACGGCATCAACAGATACTTTGATGGATTGCTTCATGCTGCATAAAGAGAAGCAATTTTAGGAAGGGAAACAAATATAGCAGCTACAAGAACGATCGCTTATTCAGCCGACCAATCTGCCATGAGTTTCTGGCGCTGCAATTGTTTTTGTCCCTGGCGTGTTAACTTCAGCAGGAAGAGTCGCTTTTTATAGGCTGGTGTAATGGTCCGTATAAAGCCGCGTGCTTCGAGGTCGAGTTTTACCTGCAGTACATACCAGTTAATGTCGCTATCAATGGTCTCTGTAAAATCTTCCAGTACTTTCTCCAGCAAACGGTTTAGCGTAAAGGGCTCTTCGGTATCAAGGGCCGCTAATATATAGGACGACAACATCTTGTAGTGTGCCTCCGTCATTACCACGCCTTTCTTGCCATCCGGGCGCAACGTCTCAATCATCATCTCACTTCTCATATCTGTTCGACAGCAGTAAAGTTATTGTGTTACAACGTACGATACCCCACTTTCTACCCCCGCTCATCAAAAAAAACGATGCCGGTGACAATCTTTTCGACCAAAAAGGTTTAATAATCGATAAAACCGCCCATTGTGTATCTCTTACACAACGCTTGTGATATACGCCTGAGGTTGATTACTATTGCTGTATTATATGAACTATTACCAGTTGGAAAACAAAGCCATGGATGAGCAGTTTCTGAACAACCGCTCCGTGCGTTGCCGTGTTGCTATTGCAGTAAAAGATGTTCTTCAACCCGATCAGGAGTTGATCGTGATGCTATCGAATGGTGCGAAGTATAAAGGAAAAATTACCGAGGTGGATGTTGTGGCGATTGGCGATCGTGCTATCGGTGAAATTGAGATTGTGCGGTTAACGCGATGACAGAATTATAAACCTAACTCTTTACGATCGAGACCGGCATCATCGGCACTCGAGCGAAGTATAGAAAGCATTTCGTTATAGGCTAACAGTTTTGCTTCGATGTGTGTAAGCTCTTCAGGATCAGCAAAGTTTCTGCGTTCTTTCAGGTCGCGTATATTGGCGTGCACGGTGATGAGTACATCCTGCACAAACTCAACATTGCGGTCTCGCATGTTATGCGTATTTATTTGGCGCGAACAACAAAGGTGATTCTGCCTTTGGAAAGAGACGGAACGTTGGTTCCTGTTTTTGTGAACGTGAGTCGTTCAACGGTACGTCTACACGCTTGTGCAGCATCTGCGCTCAGGCTATTTTCGGTGATGGTAATTTTTTCAAGTTCACCATCAGAATTTACTACGATCTCAAATACAATCTTTCCGGATTCATTATTCGGAACCTGCGGGCGCGGCACTTCATCCCACTCCCATCCTGCCAAAGCAAGACTGGAACCTGTTCCATTACCGCCACCTCCACCGGGTGTACCGTATAATGCTTTCGAGTCAAGCGTTCCTTCCGGATTTCCCTTGTCGCCTACTTTACCTTTATCATCGCCGTGGTTGCCGGGTTGACCTGCTTTACCTTCTGAGGTTTTGTTGGATGATTCTGTCTTCTGAGCATTCGGGTTATATACCGCTTTAGGTTCTTCCTTCTTCGGTTGCTCCTCCTGCTTCTTCGGAGTCTCTTTCGGTTTCTCGATTACCTTGGTTGGTTCGGTCTTCGGTTCTTCTTTCTTTACCTCAACCTTCTTCTCCTCTTTTTTCTTCTCCTCTATAACAGGCGCATCCTCCTCATCGGTGGTGAGCATTTTATCTTCTTCAGCAGGAGGCGGTGTTTGCTGGGGAGGTGTGGATTGCGGTTCACTCTTCTGTGGCTCTTCCTGTTGCGTGCCACCGGAACCTACCGGGCTCTCCGGTTGTACATCACCGTAGCCTTCGGTATCAAGACCAAAGTTTAGTTCAACGCCATACTCTCCGGGCGGAGGGTTCATCGGGCGCCAAACCACAATGAAGAACATCAGCAGAAAAGCAGCTGCGTGTATCCCTACCGATGTAAGAAGGGCTAAACGTTCATTGTGCTTTACCTGCTGGTCCGTCATGTGTATATCTGTTTTGTTAGTACTTCACTACCCAAATTTCGTTCCCGTAATCTCCGCCTTTCATGCCATCGGCAGTTGCCTGTGCATCTGCGTAGTTGTCTTTGTAGTCAACAGCAAGGCGACTGAATTTGGTTTTACCGAACGGTGGTATAATCCAGCAGGTTACGCCTGCCTTGCTCAGTTTCACTGCGTGATCATGAATCAGATCATCATCTATAGCACTGGCTACCACCACATAATAACGTCCGGTGCGCTCACTTAGTGCCTCGATGGTACCGACAGCCGGTTTAAGATTTGCCAATGAATCAGCTCGTCTCTTTTCGTCTTCTTCACGTGCTAACGCAGCATCTGCTTCAGCTTTTTTACGTGCAGCTTCTGCATCGCGATCGCGTTGCTCTTGTCTTGCACGCTCTTCCTTCGCGAGTTGCTCCGGACGATAGAAAGCAAAATAATAACCAATTGCACCGGCCACTGCCAACACCAGGATAACGATTAATACCTTGGGCCATATCGGTGAAGACTCTTCATCTTCCTCTACATATGATGGCTGCGGATCATTATACTGCGGATCTTCGATCACCTCTTCTTCTTCTCGCTCAACATACTCTTCGCGAACCGGTTCTGGTTCCGGCTCAGGCTCTGGTGTTGATGTTGATGAAGTATAGGTTGTTGTTGTCTCTGTCTCAACAGTAGTTGTCGGAGGTTCTTCCCGGTTTAGCGGTTGATACTCAACTTCAGGAAGACCAAAGCTGTCATCCGATTCGTTATTTATATTCTCCTGTTCTTCTTCGTCTTGCTTTTTTCTTCTGGCCATGAGCGCTGTGTTAGGGTTTTAAGAAAAAGGTCATTATACAAAAATAAGCTAAATTTTGACCTATACAAAGGGGCGTGCCGGTTATCGTTATCCACACAGGTCTGCGGGGTATGATTATGGGTATACTTACACCCTGCTATGTACCCGATCATCGCTATACCGGCATGTTCGCAAGCCTAAAAAATAAAGGGGATGAGACACTATATATATACCTCATCCCCTCTATAACTACGGGTAATTTTGTCGATACCTAGAAGCTCCAGGTTATACCAGCCAGTGCCTGAAATCCACGCACGGGATAATTCAAAAATACCGGGTACTTGTTTGATGTGATGTTGTTCAGTTGAACAAAAGCAGAGAAACTCGGAGAGAATAAATATTCTGCCTTGAAGTTCAGATCGAAAGCTCCATCCAGTTTTACAGTAGCACCTGTCTCGGGATCAAGTGCCTTCATACCACCCTGCGCTATAATGTCTGCCGTGAAGATCAGCTTCTGGTATACATTGATCGATGCGTTTGCGGTAAGTTTGGTAGTAGGGCGATGCCATACTTCGGAGAAATCATCGGCATCATATCCGTAAAAATCTCCACGCA
>CAMLLI010000144.1 GCA_946480685.1 uncultured Flammeovirgaceae bacterium
CGGCAAGCTGACTGAGTGGAACCGGAGTTCCCTGCAGGTTATTTACATATAGGTTCTTGAACGCATCCAGGTTCGGAAACTTCTCAAAAGATGTAGTGATCATTACATTTCTGGCATCACCTTTTTCATCTATATAGTCACCAACAGGCAACCCTGCTACCGCTAAACGTACGGTCTTGTCAATCTCCGCTGTTAAGACTCCGAGCGTTCTGGCTTTCTCTTTATTTATTTTCAGCTTAACATCTGTTTTATAGGTATTCAATTCATTGTTGATATATACTGTACCTTGTTGTTTACGTAATATATCTTCTGCCTGAGATGCCAATTTTCGCAGTGTTTGAGGATCGTCTCCAAAGATTCTCACGACAATGTTTGCTTCGATGGGAGATCCTTGTTCAAAATCTTTTACTTCGATCTTTGCATAAGGAAAGTTGCTAAATTTCGCTCTGAGCTTTTCAATGAGTGCTACCTTCTCAGTTGGTTTTGCTTCTTCATCTAACTGCACAAAGATTTGAGCGAAGTCGGCTTTCTCTTCCTGCTGACGTACGTTATAATAAATCTGAGGATTGCCTTTACCGATATTAGCTGTAAAGTATACTATATCCGGATGTTTCTTCAGTTCACTTTCAACCAGCCGGGTTACCCGATCCGTTTCCGGAATGTTGGCCTGCAACGGCATTTTTATAGTAATGAGAAACATAGGTTTCTCAGAAGCAGGGAATAACTTGAAACCTGCTTGCGGAATAAGCATAAAAGCGCCTGCACTTAAGATGATAGATATAGCAATGGTAACTTTCGGCCAGTTCAATGCTACGGGCATTATTCTCGCGTAAGAGATGTTCAGCATCTTTTGCAGATATACCAGGAACACGTTGCCATGTCCGCTTGTGTGAGTTTTCAAAAGGCGGCTTCCCAGAAAAGGCACAAGCGTTAACGCTACAATCATCGATGCCAATACACTGGTAATTATAGCCATGGGCAGACTCTTGATAAATTCTCCGGCTATATCCGGAAGAAACGCAAGCGGCAGAAAAGCTATAATCAATGTTGCCGTACAGCCAATTACCGCGATACCAATTTGCTGCGTTCCTTTTAGTACAGCATCGCGCTTCGATGCACCTTCTCTTAACCAACGCTCTATATTCTCTACTACAACAATGCTATCGTCTACTAAAAGTCCAAGTGCTACAACCAAACCAACTATACTTAACTGATTCAATGAGAAACCGGCAGCATTTAAAACAATAAGTCCTAACCCTAAAGAAAGCGGAATTGAAATCATCACGATAAGCGATGCCCGTGAGCCCAAGGGTAGCAACGTGAATAGGACCAGTACAATGGCTATAATAAAGTCAACACCAAGATGTCCCAATCGTTGTGATACCATGTCGGCCTGGTCGAACGGTTTTACCAATTCAATATTAGCAGGCAATGTCTTTTCAAACTCCTCTATAACGGGCAGATATTGTTTCTGAACAGCTGTAATATTTACATTCTCTTTCATCCCGGCATTTACCAGCACACATCGGTTGCCGTTCAGTCTGATCAGATGCTTTTCGATTTCGTTTTTATAGCCTACTTCCGCTATATCTTTCAGATATACTATTTTTCCGTTACCGTTAAATATTACAGTGTTGGCTACATCATCAGCATCCTGAAATTTTCCGCTTGTTTTTACATTGAAGGTTTTAGTACCAAGATTGATACTTCCTCCGGGTATATCTGCAGCTTCACTTTGCAAACTGCCGGTCACTACATTCAGTGGAATACCTAACTGCGCGAGCTTGTCAACCTTTACATCAACACGTATTTGTTGCTCCGGCATACCCGAATATTTTACATTCTTAAGATCTGTGATCTTTTCGAGTTGTGTCTTTAGTCTGTCTGCCTGGCTGCGAAGTTCCTTTGCTGATACGGTGTTGGAGACTAATGCAATCTGAAAAACGTTTACATCCGTAGGACTTATCTTTTCCGTTTTTATAAGATATATATCATCTGGCAGTCCGCTGTTTTTTAATGCATTGATTTCAGTAGCCAGCTCCTGGTATTTATTATCAATGTCTACACCATATTTGAATTTTACCTGAATTGCAGCTACGCCATCTTCAATAGTTGTTAATAGCTTCTCTATATTTTCAAGCTGGTATATTTTATTTTCGATAGGCTTTACCACCTGCTCTTCCATATCCTTCGGGCTCGTGCCGGGATAAATAACGGTGATCAGGTACTGAGGCGGATGGATCGTTGGATCTTCGGATCGCGGCATCGTAGACAATGTTGCAAAGGCAACAGCTGCCACCATGAGAAACATCACCAACGTAAACTGATAGTTTCTGACTGAAAAATTTGTGATTTTCATATAGCTATAGCTTATCGGATGATTTGAATGGTAGAGTTTTCGTTCAGGTAAGTGCTGTTGGCTATCACCACTTCGTTAACATTTTCCAACCCGTGACTTATATAGGCTTTTTGATTATCAAACCGTGAAATAGTCACCGGTATCTTTTTAACGCGATCTTTACCTGACGTAGTAAATACAAAAGCTTTATTGCCATCGGCCTCTATCAAGGCATCATAAGGCACTACGGGAAGAGAATGTGCATTCGAGGCTATAATTTTTACTTTACCAAACATCCCCGTGGCGGGTGTCACGTCTCCCAGCTTGGTCTTAAGTTCAATCTGGAATGATCCGCTGTTACGATCTGACGCTAGTGATTTTCGGAATACATATGCATCAAAACTTTTATCAGGATAACCGTCCAGTTTAACAACGGCCCGTTGTCCTATAGCTATAGCAGCCCATTCTTCATCTGTCACACCTACTTTGAGTACATAATTACGGTTACCTTTTGTCTCATTGATAGCAAGCACGGGAGTGCCAGGTCCAACGATCTCTCCTTCATTTGCCATTTTCTTTGTAACGAAGCCATCGGAAGCTGCATAAATCTGAGCGTATTGTTTGTTGAAGGCAACCGCTTCAGCAGCTTTCTGTGCTACGTCAAGACCTGTTTTCGTATTCTGCAATTGTTCCAGTGTATATACACTGTCTTTATAGAGACTAAGGGCGCGGTCATAATCTCGCTGCGCTTTTTCAACACCAAGACGTGCCTGTTCATAACCAGCTGTTATCTCGGTTGTGTTCAGCTGCGCCAACACCTGTCCCTTACTGAAAAACTGACCTTCTTCAACGTTAATCTTACTAATGACCCCACCAATTTTGAATGAATATATAGCTTCATTTTCGGTAGTAAGTAAACCCGTGGCAGTAATGTCGTCTGATAACTTCAACGATGAAACTGACATTACTTTGACACGAATGGTTTCGGTGTCTTTACTTGTTTGCGTGGTGCTCTCTTGTTCTTTCTTATGTCCGCAGGAAGTATATAACAATCCCATGCAGATGCACAAACTGAAAGTGGAAATTAATTTCATAGTATTTTTATTAAGTGTTATTGAATCTTGAAACTGGCGCTTGCTCTTTCAATGGCGGCATAGCTGATCCATGTATTGTACAAGGCTATATTTGAATCAAGCCTGGCGTTAATAAGTTGATTTTGTGCATCCAACAGCTCGATGTAAATGGCCAAACCCTCTTTGTATAGTTTTAGCTCATCGTTATAATACGTCTCTGCAGTTTTCAGCTGCGATTGTGCAGCATTGTACTGTGCTAATGCACTCTGGAAATCATTTTTACGAACATATAGCTCGGTCTTAAGCTGATCTTCTACATAGTCGGTTTGCTCAACGCGGCTACGTTGCTCTGCCTGTGCTTGTCTTACCTTGTAGGTGTTCACACCCGATGAAAATATATTCCAGCTTAAGGATACACCGAATAGATAGTACCTGGTTTTGTCATTGTACTTCCAGTCAAACGCCTGCGAACCGAGATCTAAAAATGTATTTACATTTGGAACTATATATGCCTTTGACATCCCGGTTACATTTTCATCGATTTCTTTCGCAATGCCCAACTTTAAAAGTTCTTCTCTCCGGCTCACTTCTGCGTCACTCCCGCTATCGATTTGTGGCAACACATGTATCTCATCTAAAACTATACTGTCAGTCAACGGCCGGTTCACCAGAAAATTAAAGTACGCTTGTGCTGATCTTCTATTTTCCAAAGCTGCTGTTAGTGCTGCCTGTATTCTGAAGACCTCGTTCTCACTTCGAATCACCGCGGTTCGATTTGCCTTTTCATTTTTTAAAAGTATAGTATTGATTCGCTTGCCTTCTTCAACTAACTGCAGGGATGTTTGATATATAGCTACTGCGTTTACAGCCTTGGCATATTGATAATAAGCTGTCTTTACATCCTTGACAAGTTCACGTTTATACAATGCTACTTCTGCCCTTTGCAACTCAACTTGTTGTTGCTTAATTCTTTTATTATAGATCAGTTCAGCATTAAACAAAGGCATGCTTGTTCTGAACTTTGCATCGTAGAAATTATCAGGATTGAGAAGTATACTTTGATTTCTTAGCTGCGGAAAGTTATTCGTTCCGGTAAGCTCGTTCAGTGTTGAATAAGTCTGATTCAGTAAATCGCCTGTTGGAAAGTCGATTGTTCTACCTCCGTCAGCTTTGGTATAGGTTGTAGAGAATGCCACGCTTGGCAGAAACATTCCCCTGGCCTCTTTAAGCGCAAACAAGCTTTTCTCAAGTTGAAAGGTTTGCTGTTTGATTCCCTGGTTAGCTTCCAGCGCCTCATGGATATATAGGTTGAGGTGTTCCTGCGCAACAGCGGTATTTGCCCAAAGAGCAAACACGGCAAACACGAACCGATTAAAGAATAGTGAATTTTGTCGTATCATATTGATCGTTGTAATATTTTTAAACAGTGTTCAATAACCAAGCAAAAAAATTTATGCTTTTTCAAGCATCATTGTAAAATACTCATAGCCGTTTTTCATTAACTCTTCCGTGCTGCGGTCTTTGAAATTCTGAGTGCGGTCTTTACAAAACAAGGCACTAATTCCATGTACTGTTGAAAGAATCATGAAGGTGAGATAGTCACTTTTCATATTTTTAAAGTGTCCTTTCTCCTGACATGCTTTTATAGTTGATTCCAGGTGACTGATAGCTTCTGCAGCAATGCTGAGTCCGCCTTTTTTGTAGTTGTCCGTTTCATCAACCAGGAACATAAGATTGTAGTAGTCCTTATTCTCCATTGCAAATTGAATAAAGGTTCTACCGACTGCTTTAAGTCGTTCAAAAGGATCCGCTACATTGTCCAGCACTTTGCATTTAGCCAATAATAAGCGAAACCCCTCTTCATGAAGCTTGTTGAATATTTCTCCTTTGTCTTTAAAATAAAAGTACAGCGTTCCGGGGCTGTAGTTTATCTCCTCGGCTATATTTCGCATACTGGTACGCTCATAGCCGTTTTTCAGGAACACTTTCCGGGCACCGTCCAGGATGCGTTTAGACATCTCCTCTTTTTCCTTATTCTTTCTTTCTGCTATTGACATTGCCTTCAATTATGATGTAAAGATATTGAACACCGTTCAATAATCAAACACTTTTATAAAAATTTAGTTCACTCATAAAAAAAACAGCATAATTGATCTGCCTGCTGCTCCGGAAAGCTGAGTTGAAAGCTCTGAGACAGTTTTCGTTTTTTTTGATAAACAATTGCAAAGAGTTTTAGTGAAGCCTCCAATTTATTAGATATGTATTGCGAAACTGCGCATACTTCCTCACAGATACCTATATATAATATAGCGTATTAACGCGGCTAGTTCAGGAATCAAATCAGAAGCAATCCCGTCCACCTTCTACTGAAGCTGCGACTTGGTTATGCAAGTGATTTGACCTATTTTAGGTTGATGTCTGCAAAAGAGATTGAGATTTCAATTGCCATTTTTCCGCTCGAGAACCTGACGATGAATCAGGATGCTGATATTTTTTGTCGTTCATTTTATGTCGATCTCATTACGGAATTCTCCCGCTTCAGACAATTCAAAATATTTCCGGCAGACAGTGCTAAACATAAAGATGTTCATACTACATATTCCATCCGGGGTTCATACCGGTTTCTTCAAAATACAGTACGCGTAAATTCACAGCTCATCAACAATGAACGTTCGCAGCTCGCGTGGGCAGAGCAATACGAGTTCGATAAAGATTCGCTTGTTGCTGTTGAAGATAAATTACTGAAGCAGATTGTCGAAACGATGCAAGATCATGTGAACAGTGACTTACTTGCCTATATGTCAAAAAAACCAGCGGTCTCAATTTCTGCTTACGAGTATTGGTTGCAAGGCATGGAGGAGCTGCGCAAGGGAACCGTTGAGGCCGATGAACGCGCACGTGATCAGTTTCAAAGAGCGATGGAAGCTGCACCCTATAATTCGCTCGCGTATTCAGGCATGTCGCTTACCTATTTCAATGAATGGAGTTGTCAGTTGTGGGAGCGGTGGGATGTGAGTCAGCAGGGAGCGTTCGACTGGGCGAAGAAGGCTATAGATCTCGATCCGCACAATCATGTGGCGGCTATGATTCTCGGCCGGGTATATTTATATGAAGCTGAATACGACATCGCTGAACATTACCTGCGAAAGGCATTGCAGCTGAATCCCACCGACACTGAAAATCTTGTTCAGGTGGCTTCTTGTTTTGTCTTCCTCGGATATATAGCGGAAGCGGAAGCACTTTATCAAAAAGTACTTCAGTATAACACACAACGTGCTGAACAGTTTTATTATATAGGGGCATTCATTGCATTCGAGCAAGGAAATTTCGAGACGTGTATAAAACTTAGTAACAGTACCCAATTGGCATGGGTCGACTCGCATTGTATTCTTGCCTCGGCATACTTCGAGATTGGTGATCATGCAGGCATGGAAAAAAGCTGGCATCGCTACCTCCACGAATTCAAAACTAAAATTCTGAAGAACGAACGATTCCCTGGCAATCGCGAAGCTATTCAATGGGTAATCAACGTAAGTCCATATCGCGGACACACCAATCAAAGACGATTCTGGGAGCACATGGCCGGAAAAGAAACCGCTGCCGCACCGCGAAATTTTCTACGCACAACGCAGCCGCTGCTGAATTTCTTTTTCCGTGAGAATGATGGATGGCAGATCTCCTATGAAAATCAGTCCTTCCGGATCGCCGATGCAAAAGGGATTAATGATATAGCGCGTTTACTGTCCATGCCTGGTGAGCAGATTCATTGCAGTGAACTGATGGGAAGCATGGTAAAGATGCGCGGTGAGCAACTCATTGATGAGAAAGCAAAGAAAAATTATAAAGCACGACTGCTAAGCTTGCAGGAAGATTTAGCACTCACAGCCGCACACAATGATTACCAGCAATCGGCAGCATTGCAAAAAGAATACGATGACATTCTTGATATGTTAAGCAACTCGATGGGACTAAACGGTCGCACGCGAAAAAGCGATGACCCGATAGAAAAAGTGCGCTCGGCTGTAACGTGGCGTATCAGAAATTCAATAAAGAAAATCGCGACTATTCATCCTGCCTTGGGCAAACATTTATCAAACTCCATCAAGACGGGTATATTTTGTTCGTATCGTCCGGAGAAAAATGTCTCGTGGCACCTGGAGAAAGAATGATTCTTACGATGTAAGGTGAAAACTCACGCCTTAGGTTTTAAAGTTATCAATCAAAACCAATCCATTATGCCAACCCCTTTGGATCTTATTCTCGACCCGATCTCACTTATCGTGATGTCGATCTATGCCGCATTAATGTTATACGAAGGTTTCTTCCCGGGACGCGAACTTCCACGCATCAAGTATTGGAAAGTAAAAGGTATCCTGGCATTTGTTTGTTATTTCTTTCTGTCATCGTACGTGCCATACTATATTAATCCTTTGCTGGAACCGTATCGCTTATTGGATCTTTCCTGGATGGGCACCGTAGGCGGTGGTATTTTTGCAGTGCTGCTCTATGAGTTTGGTGTTTTCTTATGGCACTATATCATGCATCGCAGCGATATACTCTGGAAATTTTTTCACCAGATCCACCACAGTGCCGAACGTGTAGATGCTTATGGAGCATTTTATTTTAGTCCGCTCGATATGATTGGCTGGACTGTACTTGGAAGCATTTGCTTTAGTCTTGTTGCCGGACTTACCCCACAGGCAATCACCGTGATGATCCTGGCGACAAACTTCCTGAGTATATTTCAGCATTCGAATATACGTACACCGCAGTGGCTTGGCTATATTGTACAGCGTCCTGAAAGTCACTCC
>CAMLLI010000145.1 GCA_946480685.1 uncultured Flammeovirgaceae bacterium
TAACATAATATATACTCATATTCATACAGACCTTACCAGTACTAAACTTACTTCACTTACCGAAATGGACGTGCGGTTGAGTGCTGATAATACGGATGAGCAATCCTATCTGCAGGCTGGTGCAGGTTTGATGCTGCGTGTAGATATACCTTACCTGCGAAACCTGAAGCAGATCGATAACTTCTATCCGACACAAGCTACGCTGGATATATACCCGATCCGTAAATCATACGATGATCAGACACCGCTGCCGTCATCACTGATTGTATATAAAGCCGATAAGAAAAATAATTTCTATGCACAATACGGTATCAATGCTACACTATTAACGGATACCGATCTCGGCCGCTATACACGCTATACCCTTGATGTAACATCGTTTGTGAAAGAACAAATGGAGTTAGAAGAATTGAATGAAAATGGCTTGGTGTTCTCGATCGCTGAAAATTTTCCGGTTTCGGTCAATCGTATTTATGCCGGAAGCAACGGAGTGGATTATGAGACACGCCTCAGAATATATTTTGTCACTGTAAATAACAAAAACTAAAGAATGAAACAGATAAAAATAGCAACTGCGCTTCTTGCGCTGGTCGGGTTTGTGATGTTTACTGCCTGCTCTTCGTCTGATGATGATGAAACCAACCAGGGTAACTGGACGAAAGTTACTCCTTTTAAAGGTGTAAAACGTTCAGGCGCGTTTTCGTTTACCATTGGCACCAAAGTATTTGTAGGAACAGGCTATGATGGGGATGACTATTGGAACGATGTATACGGCTTTGATATCAACAACGGTTATTGGGAATCTATAGCAGAGTTTCCGGGCACACCACGCGAGCGTGCTGTTGCATTTAGTGTAGGTGGTAAGGGATATGTAGGGCTGGGTTATAACCGCGATGAAGACACAGAAGAGTTACGCGATTTCTGGGTATATGATCCCGCTACCAACACCTGGGATTCGTTAGGTCTCTTCGGAGGATCCGCGCGCTATAGTGCTGTTGCGTTCTCTATCGGGTCATATGGATATGTAGGTACAGGTTATGATGGCGATAATACAAACAGTGACTTCTGGCAATACGATCCAGCGAGCAATACGTGGAAAGAAATCGTAAGTTATCCGGGTGATAAACTTGAATCTGCACTGGCTTTCGTAATCAACGGCAAAGCATATATAGGTGCGGGTTGGGACAATGGTTTACACAACCTTGACTTTTGGGAATTTGTGCCGGGTACTGATGGCAGCAATCCTACCTGGACAAAACGTTCACCGGATGATGACGAATCTGACTATGATGAATTTAAACTGGCCATGTATCGCCACGATGCTGTAGCCGTAACGGTTGGTAACAACGCCTATATAATTGGTGGTGTATCGTCAACAGGAGCTACTGATAAAACGGTATATGTATTCGATGCAACTACGTACGACTGGGATGATCGCACCTCCTTCGAAGGCTCTGCGAGAAGTCTCGCGGTAGGATATGTGTTGAGCGACCGCATCTTTGTAGGCACCGGTCAGAACGGTACAAGCCGTTACGATGACATCTGGGAGTTTAAGCCAAACGAAGAATATGATGAAACATACTAGCCATTGATAGGAGCGTTCAGTCAGTCCAATGCGTGTAGGGATATTGATCGTGGGGGCTGGCTGGCTGAACGACCTGTTAATGTATAGGTGTGGTGATTTTATACTTTATAGTAATGGATGTACCCATTGGCAAGCACAACAGCTTTCTGTATTTTGCAGAAAGCTTGCGTTGCCAAACCGAACGAGAGCAGAGAAATAAAAATGGAGTGAGCCGAATCGTTAAGACAGGCTTAGTATAACACGTGAAAAAAGGAGTTGTTAACAAAATACTGATCGTAGCACTACACGTGTTTGGCTGGGCATTGTTGTTTATGATGCCCTTTCGTTTTTTATCACGCTCGGGATCTAAATTCATAAGACAACCGATGGGCCCACCCCCGCCAGGCGGTGGGCCTGCGGAGCAGATGATAAACTCGGTTCCGTTCGATCCGATGTGGTTTCGCATTGAGACATTTGTTACCAATGGCCTGCTGGCTATATTCTTTTACCTCAACATGTTTGTATTGGTTCCGCGTATACTTTCCAAAAAAGGATGGTGGCCCTATATATTTATAGTTTTGCTGGCGTTTAGTATATATATCCTGGGTGGATACGTCATCAAAGTGTTTCTCATTCCGCACGATGCAATGGGGCGTCCGTTTGGACCACCGCTTTTTATAGGTATACCTAATTTTCTAATGGTGTTCGGACTGAGTCTTGCGCTGCGCATTATGCAGGATCGCTCTTCATTCGAAGCTGCTTTAAAAGAACAGGAAAATGAAAAACTTAAATCAGAGCTTTCGTTTCTTCGTTCGCAGGTAAGTCCGCATTTCATGTTTAACGTGTTAAATAGTCTTGCTTCGCTGGCACGAAAGAAATCCGATAAACTTGAATCGGCCATCATACAGCTTTCACAACTCATGCGATATTCGCTATACCACACGGAGAAAAAAGTTTCGCTCGAGCAGGAAGCCGATTATCTGAATAACTATATCGAATTGCAGAAGCTGAGGTTTGGTTCGTCTGTCAACATGCACTTTCATGTAGATATAGAACGGAAAGACCTGATGATTGAACCCATGTTACTGGTGCCTTTTGTTGAAAATGCTTTTAAGCATGGAGTAGGATTGATTCACGAGCCCGTTATTATTATATTACTGGAGGCCACAGCGTATCGCATCAGCTTTACGGTACGCAACCGGTTCAATCCCGCTGGTGACGAGATGAAAGATGAAAGCTCCGGTATAGGTTTGCAAAATGTACGCAGAAGACTGGATCTGCTGTATAAAGATTTATATACGCTGGATATATACCAGACAGAAGACAACTGGTTTATTACCGAACTGAAAATTATTCCCGAATGATGACGTGTGTTGCTGTTGATGATGAGCCCCTGGCGCTCGACCTGCTGGAAGATAACATCAAGAAGATACCTTTTTTGAAGTTGGTAAAGAAATGTTCCAATGCACTCGAAGCAAACAGCTTCATGCAGACGCAGAGTGTTGATCTTATTTTCCTGGATATACAGATGCCCGGCATTACCGGTATACAATTTCTGCAGGGCATGTCCAAAAATCCACCGCTGGTAATTTTTATCACCGCGTATGAAAAGTATGCGCTGGAAGGATATAACCTGGATGTAATCGACTACCTGTTGAAGCCCGTTTCATTCGAACGTTTCCTCAAAGCTGTTAATAAAGCGTACGATAAATTCAATGCACAGAAAGCTCCGGTGTCACAAGCGAGTGCAACATACCTGTTTGTAAATTCCGAGTATAACCTCGTGCGTATTGCATTCAGTGATATAGCCTATATAGAAGGTTTGAAAGATTATGTGAAGATTTTTTTGCTTTCATCTCAACGGCCCGTTATCACTCGCATGAGTATGAAGTCGCTTGAAGAAAAACTGCCGGCCGATCAGTTTGTGCGGGTACACAAGTCCTTCATCGTATCGCTTAACAAGATCACATCCATTCGTAAAGGAAGAATAAGTCTGTTGAAAGCACAGATCCCTATCAGTGAACACTACAAAGATAACCTCAACCGGTTCATCGATCCAAAAAACATGCCTTGATCAAAATGTTGTCACGATTCCACATTGTGCATATGTGAATTAAAATTGTGAATAAGTTTTGAGTTCCGATTATCCCTTGAAATCTAAACTTCATTGAATATATAGTCCTTTCATAGCATTTTTTCCCCGCAGGGCTGAACCTTGCATCATTGTTTTCGTCCCTATATCTGCAGGTTTTAGTGTAACCTATAAATCACAACGGACTGGCTGGACGAAAAAAATGATGGGTCATATACTATTGCCCGATAAAATGAGTTAATTAATTATAACTGTCAATAGAAGACTCTCTGGTCACAGGTAGGTTAGGTAGAAAAAAACCGGAGCACAGGTTGCTTCGGTTTTTTATTTTTATGCTACGCAGTAGTGACACTCTGTTGATTAACATCCACCGCCCGCAGCGGTTAGTGTGCCATAGGGCGTCTCCAATAATTTTGCGAAAGGTATATCCGGTAACCCCGCTGATCCGGTGAGCTGTTTGTAATAATATATATCCAGGGCGTTACGCCAGGGCGCAATGAGTATAGGAATACTTTTGGGCGATATGCGAAATGTATACTGGTCGAAGAAAGGATATGCGTCCAGCCAGGTTGTACCCAGGTCTGACGATACATACGATTTACCACCGTTCCGCGTAAAGACAATTTTGTCACCATCCGCTGTAATAGATGATGCTGCACCCAGGTTCGTACCCGAAGCTGTCCATTGTACTCCGCCATTACGCGATTGATATATACCCGCATTCGTAGCTGCAAACAAAATGCCATGCAAAGCTGTAAACGCATTAACCTGCAGGTTGTGAACGGAGGATTGCCACGATTGGCCGTTATCATACGAATAGTATACACCATCATTCGTGCCCGCCAGAATAACCATTTGGTCTGTATAGAAACTGCGTACCGTCATGCTACCAAGACCTTTGTTCGCAGGCTGCCAGGAATCTCCTCTATTGTAGGATATATATATGCCGTGTTGATACGTACCCGCCAGCAGCATTTCGCCTTTCGACAGAAGCGCATCTACCTTTATATCTTTTGGTAAACCGGTGTTGGCCGGTGCCCAGCTTTTCAGTTTGTCTTCGGAGATGTATATACCTCGGGATTCGATACTCACAATAACTTTGTCATGATGCATCGTCCATGCGTTTATACGTGCTCCGGTTGGTAGTCCGGTTCCTGCCGGTTGCCAGTGTTGGCCACGATCACGCGTTACATAAATCGGGTAATTTTGATCTTGTGCGATTGCTTTTGCTGTTATAGCAAGCAGCAACAAAAGATAATAGTATATTTTCATGGTATATATTATTTTGTGGCTTGTATCGAAAGTTCTATTCCGATGGCATCCGATATAGCACTGTCGCCAACATCGCTGAAGATTTTGCCGGAGCTATACTGAATATTCCATTTTGTTCTATCGAATTTGAATCGGGCTTTTGCAGTAAGCGTTGATCCACTCTGCCTCACCTCCGCCGGAAATTTCAGTGTATTCTTCACGCCTTTTAAAGTAAGCGTACCTGTAATGTCCACATTGGGTTGATCGGCTTTGGCACCTCTGATAGGATCAACTTTTGTGATTTCGAAAAGAGCAGCAGGGAATTTTTCAGTAGCGAAGAAATCATCACTTTTCAAATGATTCACCAGGTCATTGCCGCCATCATCCGCAGCCATATCCAGATTCTTGATGCTGTTCATGTCGATTTCAAAACTCCCTCCCGTCAGCTGATCATTTGTCATTATCAGTTCACCTTTTTTCAGGTTGATGGTACCGTTGTGTTCACCAAAACTAAAGAGGTAATAGCCAGCCCAGCGCATGGAGCTTTTTTGAACGTCAACCTTGTATTGCGTGCCGGAGTCACGAAACGTTAGCGCGCTGAGTGTTATAAGTACAGCCAGTGCCAGTATGCTTGTTTTCATAAGCGATTTTGTTGATTAGAAAATGATGGATCAAACGTACCGGCAATCATTTTTCTTTTTGTAAAGTGCTTGTAAAAAGATGTTAACGATATGTAAATTTTACCTCTTCCATGAATTTAAAGAGTACATTTACTTTCCGATTTACGTGCCATGAAAGGAAAAGTATACCGTATACTGATTGTTACAACACTCGCGGCTTTGGCAGGCTTGTTGGCTATGCAGGTATACTGGTTTATCCATGCCTATAGTATACAGGAAGATGAGTTTGATAAACGTGTAAATCTGACGCTGCGGAATGTGGCCGATCAGCTCCTACTGTTGCAGAAAGATTCAGTAGCACGCATCAAGCCTGTGCAGCAAACGGCATCCAATGTATACTTTGTTGAATTGGACCGAACACTTTCGTATGGAGAACTTGATTCGTTGTTACGAAGTGAATTCCGAAAGCATGAAGTGTATGCACCGTTTCGATTAGCGGTATATGAACATCAAAGCGACAAATTGTTGTTTGGTAATTTTTACAAACAAGGTGTGTTAACCACAGCGAAAGCCACTTGTATGAGACGTGAGGCAGCCAGCGCGCGTATGGATTTCTCCATAACGTTTCCGGATAAGCGTTCGGATATACTGGGTGCCATGAAATTCTGGATCATCATGGCCAGTATATTTCTATTCATTCTCGCGGTATTTGGCTATATGGTGATGGATTTGTCGAGACAGAAAAAGCTTGCCGAGATAAAAGCTGATTTCATCAACAACATGACGCATGAACTTCAGACACCGATCGCAAATATAGGTATGGCCAGCGAGGTGCTAAGGACCGTAACACCAACCGATCGCAGGAAAGCAATGCGCTATGCCGAAATCATTCACGAGGAAAATCAGCGATTAAAATTTCATGTAGAGCAGGTATTGCAAACTGCACAGCTTGCGGAAGGCAACGTAAACCTGGATAAGAAGCAGATTGATATCCACGAATTGATCAACACCGTACTTGCCACATTTGAACTTCGGCTGCAGTCAAGACAAGGTAAGATTGTAAAACAACTGGAAGCATCACAAGTCAGTGTAACAGGCGACCCCATTCATCTCTCCAACGTTCTCTATAATTTGTTGGATAACGCAGATAAATATTCGCCCGCTAATCCTGAGATAACAGTAACAACGCACAATCATGAGCAGGGCATTATAATAAGTGTTGCCGATAAAGGCATGGGTATAAGTCGCGATATTCAGAAGTATATATTTGACAGATTTTACCGCGCCCCTACAGGTAATCGGCATGATATAAAAGGATTCGGCCTCGGACTTACCTATGTGCAAAGCATTATGCAGGCACATAACGGAAGGGTAACGGTGAGCAGCGAAGAAAATAAAGGAAGCCGTTTTGATTTGTTGTTTCAAAATATATAGCAACATGAAAACTGTAGATCGTAAAATATTGCTGGCTGAAGATGATCGTAATATGAGTTTCATGCTGCAGGATAACCTGGAGATGGCCGGTTACACGGTAGAGGTTTATAGCGATGGACAATCTGCGTTAAATGCATTTGTAAAGAAGCAACACGATCTGTGTGTACTCGATGTTATGCTTCCGCAGAAAGATGGTTTTACACTGGCGCATGATATACGCAAGCTCAATCTGTCGGTACCGATCATATTTCTTACGGCACGCGCGATGAAGGAAGATCGCATACACGGCTTCAAGCTGGGTGCGGATGACTATATAACAAAACCGTTTAGCGTAGAAGAATTTCTGCTGCGCATCGAAACCATTCTGAAACGGGTATATGCACAACCTACGAAAGCGGATGAGCAATTTATATACAGGTTAGGGACGCTCGTATGCGATTTTGCCAATCAACTGGTAACATCACCGAGCCGCGTACAGGAGCTTACGAATAAAGAGACAAAGCTGTTGAAGTTGTTTTGTCTCAACAGGAATAAAGTGATTGATCGCGATATTATTCAAAAAGCGATCTGGGAGGATGAGGGTTATTTTGTAGGAAGAAGTATGGATGTATTTATATCGCGTCTTCGGAAGCTCTTAAAGGATGATGCCAATGTTGCCATTCTGAATATTCACGGTGTCGGGTATAAACTGGAGGTTAAAGAGTAAAGGCCGGTACATTTACCCTACGGCAAAGTGATAGCCTATACCTTTTATGGTGATAATTTCGATAGAGGGATCCTCTTTCAGATAGTCTCGTAGTTTGGTAATATATACATCAAGGTTTCGTGAATTAAAAAACGAATCGTCACCCCAGAGTTTCATCAGTATATCTTTTCTAAGAACAGTAGCATTTTTATTCTCAACAAGTGTCTGTAGTAACGTAGATTCTCGATGCGAAAGTTTTTTCACGGCATCTTTATGGCGCAGTTCGTATCGCAAGGGTACAAATTGATACGAACCAATACTAATGTGTTCATTGCTATTACCATTGCCATTTTTCTGGTGCTGTGTGATATGAAGTAAATTATTGATCCGTACAATCAATTCTTCCATGCTGAAAGGCTTTCGGATATAGTCATTACCGCCAACCTCAAATCCCTTTAGCAAGTCTTCGGTTTGTGTTTTCGCAGTAACAAAAATGATAGGTATAGCTGGCGCGATCTGCCTGATCTCCCGGGCAATGGTATAGCCATCTTTCGAAGGAAGCATGATGTCGAGT
>CAMLLI010000146.1 GCA_946480685.1 uncultured Flammeovirgaceae bacterium
AATGTTATCAAGAAAAGCTCAATCAAAAGAGAAGATATAGTGCTGTTCAGTAAACGCACCATTGTGCTGCGTGACGGGCACATCACAAAAGATTACTCCGTAGAAAATATAGCAGACGCAGCACAGGCTCTCGCGCAGCTACCGAAAGAAGAAGAAATAGAAGTGAAGTCGTAAGATATACCTATATATGAAAGCTATCAATCTTTTTAAAATAGCATGGAAGGCTTTGCAACGGAACAGGCTGCGTGCATTTCTTACCATGCTCGGCATCATAATCGGTGTGGCTTCGGTAATTGCCATGCTCGCGATTGGTGAAGGTTCGAAACAAAGTATCCGCAACCAGATATCGAGTATGGGATCGAACATGTTGTTTGTACAACCCGGCAGTGATAACAGGGGTGGTGTACGCCAGGATTTCAGCCAGTCACAAACGCTTACCTTGGCAGACTACAAAGCGCTGAAAGAAAAAAACACTACGCTCACCGATATATCTCCGCAGGTTAATGGAAGCGGCCAGGTAATTTTTGCAAACAACAACTGGCCTACGTCTATACATGGGGTTAGTCCGGAGTATTTGAATATCCGTAAGCTGGCGATAAAAGACGGGAGTATGTTTACCGATCATGATGTGCTGGCAGCAGCCAAGGTTGTGGTGATCGGACAGACGGTAGTGGAAAATATATTCAAGAATGGTGAAGATCCGATTGGCAAAACAATTCGCTTTAACAAAATTCCATTCAAGGTAATTGGCGTACTCGCTGAAAAAGGACAGAATACATTTGGACAAGATCAGGATGATATCATATTGGCGCCTTATACCACCGTGCAAAAGCGTATACAGGCCGCTACTTATTTGCAGTCTATTTCTGCTTCTGCCAAAAGTGAAACTATAGCGGCACAAGCTTCCGACGAGATGTCTTCCATTCTGCGGGCTTCACACAAATTGAAAGTCGGGGAAGAAAATGATTTTCATGTACGTTCGCAGGAAGAACTCATTTCTACTTTTAGCGCTACGAGTGAAATCCTTACAGTACTGTTGGTTGCTATAGCCAGTATATCGCTGGTGATAGGCGGTATAGGAATTATGAACATCATGTATGTATCGGTTACCGAGCGTACGCGTGAAATCGGTTTACGTATGGCTGTCGGTGGTCGTGGCAGGGATATACTCTTGCAGTTTTTGGTGGAAGCAATATTGATCAGCGTAACCGGTGGTATCATTGGTGTAGCGTTCGGTATCGGAAGTACGTTGGCAGTAGCTGGCATTATGAAGTGGCCAACTATTATAACGATGCAGTCGCTGGTGATATCATTTACAGTATGTGCTATAACCGGTATCTTCTTCGGTTGGTACCCTGCCCGTAAAGCGGCATCCCTCGATCCGATCGTAGCCTTACGATATGAATAAGTGTGAATTTTTGGCGAGGCCAACTTTAGTTTGCAATTTAGTCTTCAGAAAAGGTATGTGCCTGATCATTGTATATATATGTTTCAGATAAAAAATTCCCGGCATCAGCGTTACCTCACGGTAGTGTTACACCTGCTGGTGTGGGCTATTATTTTCAACCTGCCCATGTTGTCAACCGGAAATGCACCTCACACCATGAAAGAATATTTCAGGAGCTGGGTTCCGCCGGTAGCCTTTGCGTTGGTGTTCTATATAAATTATTTTTATCTGATACCACGACTGCTGTTCACGAAACGGACGTGGCAATTCTTTGTCTCAAATGCTATTCTGTATGCTATCACCATTACCTTGCTGGAAGAAGTCAAGACGATTATGATCCCTATACCCGGTCCGCATGCACCGCATGTATTGGAGGTCATCGTTCGGTTTATTATAGCATTCTCCATGGCAACCGGGGTGAGCGTTGCTATACGCATTACAGGTGAATGGTTTCGTTCGGAAGATATACGAAAGGATCTCGAGAAAGAGCATTTGAAATCGGAACTGGTAAATCTGAAGAATCAGCTGAATCCACATTTCTTCTTTAATACACTCAACACCATATACGGTCTCATTGTACAGAACCAGGAAGTTGCACAGGATGCCGTGCATCGGCTTAGTAAATTGATGCGGTATCATTTATACGACAGCAACGAACGCTACGTGCCGCTGCGAAAGGAAATCGAGTTCATGGTACACTTTATAGACCTGATGAAGCTGCGCATTACTCCGAACGTTTTGGTGCAGTATAACTTTCCTGAAGTTACGCACGACATTATGGTGGCGCCTTTGTTGTTCATACCGCTTATTGAAAATAGTTTCAAACACGGTGTCCATCTGAATAAACCTTCGGAGATTGTTATGACGCTGGAAGTAATCCACCAGAAGCAGATCGTGTTCTATATTCGCAATACATCTTTTCCAAAAAAAGAAAATGATCAGAGTGGTTCCGGTATAGGACTGGAGAATCTGAAGAAGCGTTTGAGCTTGCTATATCCCGAACGATATACTTTTGTTGCCGAAGAGAGTGGTGCCTATTTTGACTGCACGTTAACAATCCATGTATGATCAATTGCCTGATAGTAGACGATGAACCGATTGCACTGGATATACTCGAAGGCTACGTGCGAAAAACTCCTTTTCTCGAGTTGAGAGGGAGATGCAATGGTGTTGTAGAGGCTTTGCAGCAGATGCAGCATCAGTCTATCGACCTGCTATTCCTCGATATACAGATGCCGGATGTTAACGGTATAGAATTTTCTAAAACACTTAGCGATAAGGTTAAAGTGATTTTTACCACCGCCTTCGAGCAATATGCATTGGAGGGATTCAAGGTAAATGCACTTGACTATTTGCTGAAGCCTTTTAACTATCAGGAATTTCTGAAAGCAGCCATGAAAGCAAAAACATGGTTCGACCTGGTAGAGAGTAAGGCTGCATCGCCTGCTGTGATCAAAGATAGTCTACTCGTAAATTCGGATTACAAACTGGTAAAGATCAACCTGAAAGATGTACTATATTTTGAGGGCCTCAAAGATTATGTAAAGATATACCTGGAAGGCGTTACGAGGCCGGTTATGACACTAATGACGTTGAAGAGTCTGGAAGAGCAGCTGCCAACGGATCAGTTCATGCGGGTGCATCGTTCCTATATAGTGAACCTCGAGCGTATCAACGCTATAGAGCGAAGTGCTATACTGATTGATAAAGCCTCTATACCCATTGCCGATAAGTACAAAGATCAGTTTAATGATTTTCTGTCGAAGCGATTTTTACGGTAATTTTTTTGGGTTGGTAAACGAGAGTTGGTAGAAAAGAATCAGTCAACAACAACCATTTTACGCTTCTCCACCATTCTCCCATTCACCAGCAGGGCATATATATAGGTACCTTTTTGTAATTGATTTCCATTGATCTTTACCTGGCCTATATGTTGATCCAGGTTGTTGAGTGTTAGTACGCGCTCTTTTGTCTCATGGTCGTATATAGCGATGCATACATCGTAAACATCCGTTGCCTGATAGCGTATCGTTGTAGATTCAGAGCGCACCAGTGGATTCGGAAAATTCTGTTCCAGCCGCAGTTTGCCTACATATGGAAATTTCTGAGTGCTTGCCACCATGAGCATGTTATCAAAAATTGGTTTTTCATTTGACTCTTGAGCATGCAGTCCTGCAGCGATACAAGTGAACAACACAGCCAGCGTAATGCGCTTCATAATTCTATATCTTTATTCAAGAGCAACATTAAAGCCGGTGGCAGGCATATAAAATTAATGTAGATGAAACCGGTTAATTATCCGACATCACGGAGCAGATCATCGAGCAGAATTTTTTATTGACGATGTGATTGATTCGGATTATGAAGTCTGATGCTCCAGAGGCAATTTATGGCTGCGTGTATATACCAAACTGATAAATATAGCGCTGATGATGTCGAATTGTGCGACATGATCTGCCAATGAAATTATATGTAAAGTTAGACTTCTGTTCGCCTATATTTTTGATTCGCTTCATCGCAAATTGAACTGCGCATGGGCCGCAGATTCGGAAGGTAAAGAATAGCTGCGGAGTGAAGTTGTTTGCAATTGTCAAATATTTTCCTTCCTTACGCAGACGGTTGCAATGAGGTTTTTTGGCGCCCAATACAAATTGACGTTGCCGGTCATGTCAGCGTATCAATACAATTAATTGCCAGAGGTTTGTAAATCAGTTATCTTTCGGGGTTATAACGGCTGGAGGACAGGGTATAGAATATTCATCGGGTAACGATGGCACATTTTATAGCGATCTGTGGGAAACGGAAGTCATTTATTTATACTGAGGATGTTGAGTTTGACGTTATAACGGCATCTTTCCGGAACAGAAAATAAAACGATGGATACATTTCCTGCGGCAACAGCGAATGTTCTTAAATTTTTTTCGTTTTGGTCGACAGGAAAAGCCCGGTGGGCTACACATTTACGTCCGCATAAAGTTTTAGGTTGAAGTTTAAATTATTTTAGTATCAATATTACTATGAAAACAAAATCAAACAATAAGACCGGTATATATCTAGGCAGTCTGTTGGTATGTTTTGTTATGAGTTTCGCTGCACATGCGCAGCAGGCTCAAGATCTTAAAAATATAGTGATGTTCGATCCGCTGTTCTGGAAAGAACAACTGAAGCTGAAAGATGCACAGTGCAGGTCGATACAGGATATCAATGCAGAGTACTACGAAAACCTGAAGAAAGTAATTTACGATTATTCGCAGGATCGATCCGCGATGCAAACGAGGGCCGCGCAATATTTACTGCAGCGGAGTCAGAAAATTTGGGATATATTTCATCCGAATCAGCGAAGAAAATGGAAGCGTATGTGGGATCACAACTATGCAGCTCGCAGCAAGCATGGTGAAGAGCTTACGTCATCGCTGGTGAAGCTTCCGCTCTTATATCAACTATAGATACTATGGAATGTTGTACCTCGGGCCGTTTAATCATGGCCTTGTGTTTGGTAATGTGTTGTTGGGTGAACGGCCGGACTCAGGACCGTTGTGGTATGATTGAGATGCAACAGAACCTGCAAAACAAAAGATCAGTTCGCGAAAGCAATAAACAATTCGAACAATGGCTGAAGCAACGCCAGGTAAATGCTACTGCACGAACCGGTGCTGAAGATAAACTATATATACCCGTTGTTGTACATGTAATACATCGCGGTGAAGCCGTAGGTGTAGGTACCAACATCTCCGATGAGCAGATCATTTCACAGATCAAAGTTCTTAACAACGATTTTAATCGTCTCAATGCCGATGCATCCAACACGCCTGCAGAATTCCAGTCGGTGGCCGGTAATATGAGTATAGAGTTTGTGCTGGCGAAACAGGATCCCGATGGTGAAGAAACCAATGGTATTGTTCGTGTAAGAGGATCGCGCACTTCATGGTCAATGTCCAATGACGGAGCTTTGAAAGCAACGAGTTACTGGCCTGCAGAAGATTACCTCAATATATGGGTAACAAATCTGTCGTCTACGTTATTAGGCTACGCGCAATTTCCTGTGTCTGATCTTGCCGGACTCGAAGATGCTGATGATAACAGACTCACCGATGGCGTTGTGATTGACTATATGGTATTCGGAAGTATTGATGACGATAGTTCATTTGACCTGGATGATGATTTTGATAAAGGCAGGACAACTACACATGAAGTAGGACACTATTTAGGGTTGCGTCATATATGGGGTGATGATGATGGCGCCTGCGGTGGTGATGGTGACTACGTATCGGATACACCTGACCAGGATGAAGAGTCTTCCGGTTGTCTTACGCATCCTCAAACGACTTGTGGTGTTCATAAGATGTTTCAAAACTATATGGACTATACCGATGATGCGTGTATGAATATGTTTACGAAAGAACAAGTAGACAGAATGATTACTGTGATGGAGAACAGTCCGAGGAGAAAAACACTACCACAGTCGAAAGGATTGGAAGCACCGGATGGTACAAGTATCAGAGATATAGCGATCGTAAGTATTTCAGAGCTGTCACCAGTTCGTTGTGAAGATACTGCAACACCTGTGCTCGTTCTTCGGAACAATGGTAATGTGGATGTAACGAGTCTGATCGTGTCCTATAGTATAAATGGAGGCACAACTTTTACGGGATCGGCAAGTAACATTACTGGTTTTACTCCCGGAACGGAAATTCCGTTGCCGCTTTCTTCATTGAATTTTTCAACTGGAGAAAATATACTTGCTGTTACAGTCTCCAAGCCTAACGGATATAACGATAAGAATACTTCAGACAATTCATTATCTGAAACTGTTGTTGTAAATGATGCTTCGGATGTTATACCGTTGCGTCAGAATTTTGATGCTTCATTTGAAGATCAGTGGACGTTAGTAAATCCTTCCGGAGGAATGAACTGGGAGACGATTACAACCAATTATAGTCAATCACTTTACTTCAATGCTGCTGCGAATACAACAGAAGGTGATGCAGCCTGGCTGGTGAGTCCGGTGCTTGATTTTTCAGCCGCTACAACGGCAAGTATGTTCTTCGATCTTTCGTATCGCTACCTCAGCACCGATGGCAACAGGAATGATCTTGATAATTTGCAGATACTTGCTTCCGCAGATTGTGGTATAACGTATGATAAAGTGTTGTTTGATGAAACGGGAACTTCACTTTCTGTGAGCAACGATGCTGTGAACTCAACGCCCACCAAAGCGGAAGACTGGAAACGCAACTATGTGAACCTGACAGCTTTTGCCGGACAAAGCAACGTGCGCCTGGCTTTTGTTTTCACCAACGACAACGGGAATAATATCTATATTGATAATATTGAATTCTTTGTTTCAGATGATCCAACTCCCGATTCAGTTGCTAACCCGTTTGTTGTTTACGACAGCGACCCTATAACTCCGAATGATTTTTACATCACATTTAACCTGGCCAAGCGGGAATCTGTTCAATATGAATTGATGGATACTATGGGAAGACAGGTTGTCGCTCAGCAATTAACAGATGTTCTTAATCAGACATACCAGGTAAACGCAGAACATACGAGCACCGGAGTTTACTTTTTACGATTACAAATAGGTGGAAATTACTATTCTGCGAAAGTTTACATGGGGAAGTAAATTCCCAATCATACCCCAATAATTACCTCTCATGTAAGTAGTTACCTTACATATTTTCCGTGTATGAACGCTTAATATGTATATTTGCGGATTATGGTAAGGATTGCAGTTATAACAGCGACCCTTTTTTTGGGCGCTCTGGCGGGATTTTCGCAAACAGTTGGGGATTATAGGACTCGTGGGACAGCAAACGGAGGATGGGCAGCAGCTTCCAGCTGGGAGACCTATACAGCGTCAGGGTGGGTTGTTGCAACAGTTCCACCACCGGGTACGGCAGGAACAACAATTACCATCAGTGGAAAAAGCATAACCACTACCCCTACAATTACCATTTCGGGTGCGTTGGTGATTGCAGCAAGTGGGCAGCTTACAATCAGTAATTCTGCGACAGGATCTACGGTAGACTTTACAATTGCTTCAACAGGTAGTATTACCAATAACGGAACGTTAGCTCTTGCTCAGGGAGCATCAACAACAAACCTCAATAACGTTGTTATTGACGGTAGCTTCACCAATGCCGGAACAATTAGCATTTTAACAAATAACACACGGTTGACAATCAATGGAACATTGACGAATACCAATACGATTACCTTAAGCGCTACGAATACCGTTACAACTATCAATGGCACGCTTAGGAATTCCTCTAATAACATTACCTCAACTCCTGCTCGATTGTCATTTGGTAATGGAGGAATTTACGAGCATTTATTTACCACTTCTGCAGGAAATATTCCGGACGCAACCTGGGATGCAAACTCAACTTGTCTTATCTCCGGATATACAACTAATACGTCAGCACCTCAGCGGATAAATTCTAGCTTTGGAAACTTTACTTGGAACACTCCTAATTTAGCACAAAATTTTGACTTGGGCGGCTTACTCACTAACGTTGCAGGCACGTTATCAATAATCTCAACAGGGTCTTCCACGTTGTCTTTGGGTGCAGCAGATATAACTATTGGGGGAAATCTAATATGTACAGGCAATGTTAACGCAAGCTCCGCTACATTTATATTCAATAGTCAGACTGTTGCTCAATCTATAACCGGTACGGTTAATCCTAATAATATAAATATAGATAATCCCGTAGGTGTTAACGTGGAAGGTACAGTAAATCTTGCAGGCTCAATTA
>CAMLLI010000147.1 GCA_946480685.1 uncultured Flammeovirgaceae bacterium
TTTCCAAATGCAATGTAGCTTTCCGGAAGAATGGTGTCCCCAGTATATATTGATCCGTTGCAGGACATACCGGGTAAAATCCCAATGCCGAGAAAACATACCAGGCTGAAGTCTGCCCGTTGTCTTCATCACCACAGTAACCATCCGGTGTCGGTAAATATAGTTTGTTCATGGTTTCGCGTATCCAGTATTGCGCTTTCCATGGCTGTCCTGCATAATTATACAGGTATATCATGTGTTGTATCGGTTGATTGCCGTGTGCGTACTGTCCCATATCAGCAATCTGCATTTCGCGAATCTCGTGGATTACTGCACCGTAATAACTGTCATCATATACAGGTGCCAGTGTGAATACAGAATCAAGCTTCATAGCAAACTTTTCTTTCCCTCCCATCAGGTCAATCAATCCCTGAACATCATGAAACACTGACCAGGTATAATGCCAGCTGTTGCCTTCTGTAAAGGCATCGCCCCACTTGAACGGATTGAATGGCGACTGAAATTTACCGTCCTTGTTTTTACCGCGCATCAGTCCGGTTTGTTTGTCAAACAGGTTCCGGTAATTCTGGCAACGCTTGGCAAACAGGTCAATTTCTTTTTTGGGCTTGTTCAGGGCTTTTGCCAGTTGATAGATCGCGAAGTCGTCATATGCATACTCAAGCGTACGCGCAGCATTTTCATTCACGCCACCATCATACGGAACATAGCCTAATGTATTATAGTCTTTAACACCTGCACGACCTACAGCAGTAAGTGGTCCTTCATTGTTCGCGTTCTTCAACGCAGCCTCGTATAGCGCATTGATATCATAACCACGCATTCCTTTTATATAGGCATCCGATACGATCGAGGCAGAGTTCGATCCGATCATTACATTGCGATACCCAGGGCTTGCCCACTCCGGCAACCATCCACCTTCTTTATAGGCGTTCACCAATCCCTCCTGCATGTGTGCGCTCAACTCCGGGTACATCAGGTTAAGGAACGGAAACAGCGAACGGAATGTATCCCAGAAGCCCGTGTCGGTAAACATATAGCCCGGCAACACCTGACCGTTATACGGACTATAGTGTACTACTTTATCGGAAGCATCGAGCTCATAAAACTTGCGTGGAAAAAGTAATGAACGATACAGGCATGAATAGAATGTACGCAGCTGATCTTCTGTACCGCCTTCTACAACAATGCGACTAAGTTCTTTATTCCATGCCGCTTGTCCTTTTTGTTTTACCGTTTCGAAGTTGTCGTTGCCGATCTCTTTCAGGTTAAGTTCAGCCTGTTCGAAGCTGATAAACGATGAGGCTACACGCAGATGTACCTGCTCACCAACTGATGTCTTGAAACCAACAACGGCACCAGCATGATCACCGGTAAACTCAACGCCTTGCTGAAGCTGGTATTTGTTCCACGTCTTTGCCAACGCAAAGGGCTTGTCGAAGTATATAACAAAGTAATTTTTGAAATTCTGCGGAACACCACCACTGTTACGTGTAGTATAGCCGATGATCTTCTTTTGATCCGGTATAATTTTGATATACGAGCCTTTGTCAAATGCATCAATCACTATATACGATGAATCGGACTTCGGAAAAGTAAATCTGAAGAATGCAGCGCGTTCTGTCGGTGTTAACTCGGTAGTAACATTATGATCTGCGAGGTATACACTGTAATAATTAGGCTTGGCAATTTCTGCCTTGTGCGAGAACCAGCTGGCACGTCCTTCTTCACTCAGTCTCAATTTACCCGTTAACGGCATGATGGAAAACTGACCATAGTCGTTCATCCACGGTGAAGGCTGATGTGTTTGCTTGAAGCCCTTTATTTTATTGGCGGTATAGGTGTACGCCCAGCCATCGCCCATGGGACCGGTCTGCGGCATCCAGAAGTTCATGCCCCACGGCAACGCTATAGCCGGGTATGTATTACCATTGGACAATGCATGTGTAGAGGCAGTACCGATCAACGGGTTTACATACTCGGTAAGATCAGTATAAGGTTTGGCAATTTCCTGTGCATGCACAGAAATTGAAATGCACGCAACGATCGTGCAGCATAGAATGGTTCTGAGAATCATGCACGAAAATATCAATCCCGCATTTAATTCCTAGCAACTATCGGATTCTCCGTATAAGAAGTCCATAGCTGGTCGATATTTTTTCCGGTCTGTTCCTGCCAGATTGCATCCGTATAGGTTGCCGTGCGCATCGCACGGTCCAATGTCTTCACAATGCCGGGCTTTACCTGCTTCTCCATCCACACCAGGAAGCGTGCTGTTACACGATACCCGTTGCTATAGTGTTGTCCGTTGATATAGGGAGGCAACGCCCAGCCACCACCTGCATTATCAACACCATACACATAGCGCACATAGTCAGCAATGCCCTCGGTGATCCACCATGGACCAGCATCACCGGGGTAATTCTGTACGATGTGCATGATCTCGTGTGTCACTACATCTATATCTCCCGGATTGGTATGGAACCACTTCGGGTTATAGCGCACATGCGTGCCGGATGCTTCAGCCACACCGTTGTAAGCTGTGTCGATCTCGAACGTTATTTCTTTAGCAGCTTTAACATTGTATGTTTTTACAAGCACGGGATATACATCAAAAAAAGTCTTGATCATGCGCTCGCGCACTTTCGGATCAAATGTGTTATCGTGGTTGATAACGGTTAATATATAGCCACGCTTCCGGATGGTTTCAGTATGCTGTGAAAACACAACGTGTGATGCTGTACTGCTCACGATAAGCAGCAAGCAAAAAATGATTTTACGGTTCATGTAGTATCGGTTAAAATTTATAAAAAGGTATCATGAGCAGGCTCTGTTAGGAGAGCCTGCTATATATAGTCTAAAAAACGGGAATGATTTACCTCATCGCCTTTCGTTATACACGCCTACTTCGGCAATGGAAGGCGTTTCGCTGAACTCATCAATGACGATCTTTACTTTGCCACCCCACACGCGATCGAACCGGTGTATCTTTGCTTTACCGGTCTGACTTCCGCTCAGCAACGTTTTCCATACACCGTTCTCGTAGTACTCGATATGATATTTACGAATGCGACTATTCTGTTCATAGATGGTTATGGTGTTGAATGGTTTCTCGCTACCAAAATCAATTTCATGCCACGGACGCTTTACCGTAGGATTGGACATCCACGAAGTACTAAAGTCGTCATCATTGGCAAAGTCCATGATCCACATGTCATCGCTCCAGCTACTGCTACTCGGTTGGCGCTTCGCTATATTGGAGGATATGATGGGAGCATCTGCTGCCGGCAGTTTGGCAACAGGTCCCTGGTGTTTCCATTGCTTGCCAATGTCCTTCAGCGCAGCAATAGCATTGTCATCCAGCAGTCCATCGCGGTTTGGCGCAACGTTCAAAATAAAATTGCAGTATGCGTTGTTGAAGGGTACAATATTTTCGTTAACCATCTTTGCAGGATCTTTTACCGGTTCTTTCGGGAACCACGTTTTCCAGAACCAGTTACCATTGATCGGCAAACAGGATAATGCCGGCAAACGGTTTGTCTCTTTGGAGATATGCTGGCCAGCACCCTGCTCGTATGATTTTATATCGGTATAGTATAAAGCTTCTGCCGGATATTTAGCAGCATTTAAATCCATCACCAGGCAGTTCGGCTGAATCGATTTTATCAACGAGTATATTTCTTCAAATGGCACATCATCGTAGGATATACGCGACCACGGTGCATCCCAGCCATCAATGATCAGCGCAGTAATTTCTCCGTAGTTTGTGAGTAACTCGGTAAGCTGCGCCTTGATCATATCCACATGTTGTTTGGAGATATACCCGGGACGAAGTTTGTGGTGCGTGTCCAGTATGGAATAATAGAGCATAACCTTTAGGCCGTTCGCACGAAACGCTTCAGTATACTCCTTTACTACATCGCGCTTCAACGGACTATTCATTACATTATAGTCTGTTGTCTTTGTATTCCATATAGCAAACCCGCTGTGATGCTTGGTAGTGAGACAACCGTACGACATGTTTGCCGATCTGGCAGCTTTGGCCCACTGATCGCAGTTTAGTTTGGTCGGGTTGAAAATGGCAGGCGATGCATCGGGGTCCGCCCAGTCATGATCCATATAGGTTGGTATATTGAAATGAATGAACATACCAAACCGCAGGTCTACAAACTCCTGCTGAAGCTGTGCCAGTGACTTGTTCTGACCGGTGGCTTTCTGCGCTATGGTTATAGAATGCGAGAGTATAAACAGCACCGATATATATACCGGCAGCGATACCCGAATGCGTATGTTATTCATGGTGGATTAAAAGTTTGAAGCGTTGATCGGTCAAATTAAGAATAGCAGTCTTAATCTGAAAGTTAATTCTTCTGTGTGCCCGTGTGTTATGGGAATATCTCGGACAGCTTGGCATTCAGCGCTTCACCACGAAGGTCGCGTGCTATAATTTTTCCATCCGGACTGATCAGAAAATTAGCCGGTATAGCACGCACACCGTATTGTATAGCTGCTGTGTTGTGCCAGCCTTTCAGATCAGAAACCTGTGTCCACGGAAGGTTATCTTTTTCCAGTGCTTTCTTCCAGCGGTCTTCCTTATCATCCAGTGATACACCGAGTATATTAAAACCTTTGTCTTTAAACTTGGCGTATTGCTCGCGCAGGTTTGGATTCTCGGCACGGCACGGTCCGCACCAGCTCGCCCAGAACTCCAGCAACACATATTTACCTTTATAAGACGAAAGCTTCACGGCATTACCCTGAGCATCGTTCATGGTAAAATCTACAAATGGTTTACCCACCTGGGTTACGTCCAGATTTTTAATATGCACTTCCACTTCTTTTGCCTTGTCGGTTGTCTTCAACTCACTTGAAATGGCGGCATACAGCTCGGTTGCTTCTTTATAGTTGGATTCGTTGGTCCAGTATAGCAACTCGCCAAGCGCTGCATAGCTTTTCGGGAAATCAATAATAAATTGTTTGCGTATAGCACTCTCGCCGCGGTATAGCTTTTCGAACTCTGCCATGAGTTTGTCTGCCTCTGCATTTTTGCCTTCTTTACGAACAGCTTCAGCTTTTTCATAGATGGCCATGGCTGTGGCGCGATGCTCAGCGATGCGTTTCTCCAGTACACTATATTCATCCTGCACAGGCGAGCCGGTAATAACGATCTTATCCGGAGCCTCTGCACTGCCGGTAAATTTCATATCCTTGTTCTCCACATAGAATACTTTTTGAAAGCGAACTTCCTTTGAAAAGATGATGCTCATGGAAGGCTCGTGTACTTTACCTTTAAATGAAAAGGTACCATCCTTTACCAGTATCGAATCGCGATGCTCTACGCCTTTATAGGAGTGATACATGAAAAGATAGGAAGGCTTGAGCCCTTCAAGCTTACCGGTTATTACAAAGCCCCGCTCTTGCGCACACACAAGATCCAGACAAAGAAAGGAAGCGACCAGCGCCAGGATTATTGATTTCATTTTTTTTGAATTACATGAATGAATGAAAAATTACTTTTTGAGAAGTGTATAGATGGCACTTACGGGAATTGCTTCGCGCGAAACCATTTGCAAATGCTGCGCAGTATTATACAGTGATCGCGTAGCGGATACAATGCCGATAACATTTCCCTTATCATCAAACACCGGCCCACCGCTTGAGCCTTGTGAAAAATCTGCAGTCACCGACATCTTGTCTCCGCCTTCACGCTTATATAGTCTTGAAACCGTGCCTGTGGTAAAGGAGTAATACATGTTATGCGGATGGCCAATCACATTGGCATCATCACCTGCACGCGCGGCAGTTGCCAGGGATAATGCATGCATCTTTTTACCGTTTGTATTAATGCGGAAGATCGCTACATCATCCTGCAAACTTGCTGCGAGCACTTCAGTGATCGGGTATACATTTCCCTGTATATCCATCACAACCACAGTAATGTCTGTAGCCTCATCGGTAGCCTGACCGCGAAATATATGATAGCTTGTTACAGCCAGTCCACTCTCATCAATTACAAAACCCGTGGCTGCACGCAGGTGATCATTCGGACAATGTGAACATTTATACAACGTACCCACTACCAGCACACCGCTCTTGTTCTTGGCATAGAGTTCAGCATCCGTCATACTTTTACCAGATGGTTTTATCAGTGCAGCGCCGCATTGCGTATTGGAAAGCTGTGACGCCAGTTTAGACATCGGCACAATCTGCTGGTTATCGATCAGCTTGCGTCCTTCTGTCTCTAAGCGATTATAGATCACCTCATCTTCGATAATGCCTTCTGTAAAAGCGTATTGATTTTGTGCCTGCACACCATAGCTGCACAGCATTACAGCAAGAGCACATCGGTATACTAAATTTCTGATTTGTCTTCTCACAAGATGTTCTTTAAGATTTCTGTCAACGTTTAGTATGTAGCCTAACTTCAATGTATCCCTAAGGAGTGAATAGTATATTTTTTTATGAGCTGTATTAACAACTATTCCGGGCTACTTCTTACAGCAGACCCGGAATAGATTGCATTTATACTTTATCGTCTGATCACAACATCAACAGGCTTCCCAGGTATACCATCATAGCGGGTGATCACGTTTCCGTTCTTACCAGTGCTCACATCGAGGTAATACAAGTTGCCTTCTGTGCCGGTAACCAATGTGTCGCCAGAGGTGGTGAGTTTTACGAGCGAGACATCGCGGCCTTCAAAGTTGGCTTCGAGCGGCACCAGCTCTTCATTCACAGGGTTATAGCGGTATACTTTGTCTCCGGAGGAGAAATATATAACCTGCAGCAGTGAACCTGCCCACTTGGTATTGGCCTTTACGAGGTCGCTTCCTTTAAATGCACGCCTGTAATTCGAGAAGAACGTATCGGGAGAGTTAAAGAAATTATACTCGTATATCTTCCCGGTATTGTCCTTCAGGTACGCCATGCTCGAAGCACTGTTCAGGTATAGCATGTGCACGAGGTCGAGGCCCACGTTGGTTGGGTCGAAACCTGTACCGATGGGTATCACGGTATAGTCTGTTCCAAAGTAAACACCATCGTTGGTAAAGCGGACAAATCTCTTGTTGCTTGTATCATACCCGATATAGTATTGGAACTCCACAAATATAAAGCTCGGTGAAAGCGTATAGTCGCCGGCCGATGCATTACCATATTTACCATACGCGCTTCCGGATGGGTCGCTGTTGGTAGAACCTCTGTAGAATTTACCATTGATCACACCTGACGTAACACCGGATATACCCGTACGAAGACTACCAATGGAAATCGATGCAGGCTTGTCATAAAAATTCTCACTGATATAGGATGACCGTATAAAGGTATTAACGTCCACAATGATACCGGGGTCTTCACCTTCACCAAACAACAACCAGAAATTTTTCAGGTTCGCGTTACCGGGTTGCCAGCCGCGGTTCACCGGTAGTATTTGCAGCGGTTTACCCGGAAGTTTGTCGCCATTTATAGTTTGATACAAGCCGGTTAACAAAGTGTTGTCAGGTTTGATGAATGAAATCTCTGAACCACTGGCATCTTCGGTAAGTATAACAGTGCCCTTGGTAAATTCCGTTTTACCTTCTACCTGGAACGGATAGTAATACTTCATTCCGTTGGTATTATCAGTAATGGTGAACAAACCGTTATATATACCGGGACTCAGGGTGAAGACTTCTTCCAGCACCGGACCATTGTATATAATTTCAAAGGGTGGGTACGGAAATGCAATCTTCCATTGATACGAAAGTTCATCCGTGCCAACCAGGCTGTGTTTTATACCGGGTTTGATTGAAAGTATATCTCCGATAAAGGCCGTATAGATCGTATCTTCCAGCAAGGTAACAACCGGTTCTTCCGGTGGTGTATAATCATAGTTACCCAGATCTTTATAGCAGGCCGTTGCCAGCAGCAAAACGGCCAGCACACTGCACAGTATTGATATCTTTATTTTCATAGCTTCCAGGAAAAGTTAGTTGATGATGACGCGCTCGTCATATTCATCGATGAAATAATATTTACCATCCGCAGCGAACTTCGACAGGGTATAGCGTATATCCGGCAAATCGGCCCGGTAGAAATCATATATACCTTCGCTTTTCTCTTCGAGCACGTAATCCGGATTTTGCTCTACCCATACAAATGGTTCACGCAGAAAACGCCTCAGCTTGTCTATGAGAAACAGGTTATAC
>CAMLLI010000148.1 GCA_946480685.1 uncultured Flammeovirgaceae bacterium
AATCCAGCCATACATCAGAATCAGAAAAAACATTCGACCCGATTTCCGTCAGCGGGGCCTTAAAGTTTTTGAAAACAGAACATAACGCTGCCAGCAAAGGAAAAGCTATAGCCTCCATGGCTACACAGCACTATACCGGTTCAGGTAAAACAACTGACCGAAAAATAGACGTGTTTAATACCGTGAAGAATTATACCGCTACTGGTAATTTTTCAATCTCCTATATACCGGATCCTTCCAAAGGAAAACTCGAAGTATATTTCCTGATTGATTCATCCGGATCGATGGCGCACGAAGATCAGATACGCTATGCCAAAGGTGTTGTTGAACAAACACTCGAAAAACATAAAGGCCGCCAGGTAGCATTTGCCGGTATAGGTTTACGCAACGGACAGGCTGAAGTTTTTCATCATACCACAACACACGCGGATCAATTTGTGACCGCCTTGCAACAACTTAAGACGGGTGGTAAAACAAACCTGACGGCTGGCTTCGAGAAAGTATATCAGCTGTTACATCGTTCGGCACAATCGCGTCACGTGCAACATCATCTCTATATTTTTACCGATGGCCGAATCAACGCTGCTATAGATCACACGCACGATCCGCTTGCAGAAGCGGTTGGTTATTACAAGCGTTACCTGAAATCATTGTCCTATACACAGATATTGAATACTGAACATGGATTTGTAAAGATGGACAATGCCCGTCTGCTGGCCGAAAAACTCCACATACATTTCAGTGATATTCATCGCGAGACTATTCTTTAATATAGCAGCCTTGTGCCTTTTTTTAAAAGGATAAACATGGCTCATTATTATTTGTCGGAATTTATTATACATTTGTCGCAGTTACGGTTGCAGTTATTGATACTGAATAACTGCATTAAAAGGGAATCCGGTGTAAGTCCGGAACAGTACCCGCTGCTGTAATCCTGCTGTTAAATTTTCTTAACGGCTGTGTTCAGGTAACAAGGCCACTGTCGCCAGGTTGATATAAAATATATCAATCGGACGGGAAGGCACCTGAACCGGGAAAGTCAGAAGACCTGCCATAGCTATATAACAACTTAACGCTTTCGGGTGAAAAGCCACAGTAGCATGGAAAAACTATATCAGCACATCATTCGCGTATGGGCCGTATGCCACGTTGTGGATACACGACCCTTGATTACATCACCTGCCGGTAACAACGCTGTCTCGCAGATTGCGTGTAGCCATACCGTTAGTATACCCGATCGCTTTCCGTACCGTTCGATATAATTGGTATGTTCGGGCGTACACGAGGTATAGCGCAGGAAGAACTGCAGCTACCCGCATTGACTTCGCGGGCGGTTTGGATTGCATGGATGGGACTTGCAGTATTGATATTGCTACTGCTCGATCTTGTGCTGGGTTCGGTATATATACCACTCCCGAATGTGATCGCTATATTAACAGGACAAGGTTCTGAAAATGTAGCGTGGCTCAAGATCGTTCAGAATATACGTGTCCCAAAAGTGTTTACCGCTATACTTGCCGGAGCAGCACTTTCTGTCAGTGGTCTGCAAATGCAAACGCTCTTCCGAAATCCGTTGGCTGGTCCGTCCGTGTTGGGTATTACCTCCGGTGCGAGTCTAGGTGTAGCTATACTGATGCTCGGCAGCGGTCATGTAACAAGCAGCTTTGCTATACGGCAGCTTGGTATAGCAAGCAGCTGGCTTATCGTTCTGGCATCATCGGCAGGTTCAGCTATCGTTATGCTGATGGTGATCGGACTTTCATTGCGCATCCGCGATAATGTTATACTGCTCATTATGGGGTTGATGCTTTCAAACCTCATTCTCGCGATGATCAGTGTTTGGCAATACTTCAGCGAGCCCGAGCAGATACAGGAATACCTTATGTGGACATTCGGAAGTTTAGGCGGTGTATCGCGCGAGCAGCTAACGGTGCTGTCAGTAACAATCCTGGCGGGTATAGCATTGACCTTCGTATCATCAAAGTTTTTAAACCCGCTGTTGCTGGGCGAAGGTTATGCCGGCAGCATGGGTGTAAATCTCCGGTATGTAAAATTACTCATCATTATATCAACGAGTTTGTTGGCCGGAGCGATCACCGGGTTCTGTGGTCCGATTGCATTTATAGGTATAGCCGTGCCACATCTTTGTCGCGCACTGTTAAATACAGCCGATCACCGCATACTTATTCCATCGTGTTGTCTGCTGGGTGCTGCCGTGATGTTGCTATGCGATATAGTGGCGCAGTTACCCGGCCATCAGGGTGTGTTACCGGTAAACGCGGTTACTGCTATGGTGGGATCGCCTGTGGTAATGTGGGTTATTCTAAAGCGGAAGAATATAAAATCATCATTTAGCTGAGATATGGCCGCTAACTCATTTCATACTGCAAATATACCAGCAGCGCACGGTGGGAGCGAGTGTGTTCTGCATAGCGAGAAGCTCACCATCGGTTATAAAACTAAAGGTGGTGTCCGTACAGTAGGCCATGCGTTGGATTTAACGTTGCGCCCCGGACAATTTGTTTGCCTGTTGGGACCGAACGGTGCAGGAAAAAGCACGCTGATAAAAACACTCGCGGGTATTCAGCTTCCGCTGGATGGAAAAGTTTTTATAGCGCGGGAAGATATATATACCATTCGAAAGAGCGAACTCGCCCGAAAGCTTAGCCTGGTTCTTACAGATGTTATACCTACCGGAAATCTCGATGTATATACTGTGCTAACCCTGGGGCGGTATCCGTATGCGAACTGGTTTGGTACATTAAGTGAAGCTGATCATAAAATTATTATTGAAGCAGCGCGAGGCACGGGTATAGAACACCATCTCGGCAAACAGCTTGATCAGCTCAGCGATGGGGAGAGACAAAAGGTAATGATCACACGTGCGCTGGTGCAGGATACTCCACTTGTTATACTCGATGAACCAACCGCACATCTTGATCTGCCGAGTCGTGTAGAGGTAATGAGACTGTTGCGTACGATGGCGCGCCACACCGGAAAAGCGATTATACTCTCAACACACGAGCTCGATCTTGCTTTACAGGCTGCTGATACGATCTGGCTTATGATGCCGAATCAATCGTTGTTAACAGGTGCTCCGGAAGACCTGATCATCAACGGAACGTTCGAGAAAGCTTTCAGTAAAAACGGTTTTGATTTTTGTCGCGATACCGGAACGTTTCGCGTGAATGATCCGGACGAGGACAAGATAATTCAATTGACCGGTGAAGGCTATACATACTTCTGGACGAAGCGTGCATTGGAGCGTGAAGGGTATAGCATTGTGAGTGAAGCGAATGATATAGTATCGGTACAACAAAATATACATACCTGCCAGTGGACGCTGAGTCGGTCGGGTGCACAGTATCATTTTAACGCAGTGGAGTTGTTGCTCGCGTTTCTTCGCGAAGAGGTTTCGATCAATATCAAATCAAACTGTACAGCATAAATATAGCGTAATACGATATGGGTAAAGATCTTACAAAAGTTACCAATACAGTTTTTGTGTGCAATGGAGGCACCTGCAAGAAAAATGGTGCTGAAGAAAATACGCGTGAATTGCGCTGTGCTATAAAAATGGCGGGCTTGCACGAGGTAACTCATACCATTAAAACTCTTTGCCAGGGACAATGTGAAAATGCACCGGTATTGTTTCTGAATCCTGAAGGTATATGGTATAAACGAATGACGGCCGAAACGATCGATGCATTTGTAAGACAAAAATTAGCGAATCGTACGGGGTTCGATGATTATACACTTTTTAAAGATGGTTGGACTACCATGTTGCCGGTAAAGACAATTGAAGCCAAAACACACGATGAACTTACGCATCACGATGACGATCGTATAGGGAATGTTTTTGGTGCACAGATATACCCGTGGGAACATAATGTATATCCGTTATTAAAAGAGATATTCCAGGTATACCGCGAACATCTCACAGTATATTATTGCGACAAGGTTCTCAATTCATCACAGTTTCAGATTACCTATAAAGACGGCAGAGCACTGATCAATGGGAGTATAGCAGGCGATGAACTTGAAGTGACCATGTCGGCAACACGCGAATCGGAGTACTTTCTCTATAAAGTAAGTAAGATCAAATTATACAGGAAACCTGATGCACAACAGGGCATTTACATCGCCAACGCAAAGCAAGGTGTGTTCCTGCGAATCGAATGGTATGAGGAGAATGATTTCTGGAATCACATCGTGGACAACTATGTCATGATCAGCGGCTAAAGGATTATACGAAAAACTAACTCAATACCTTAAAACTATATATGCGGTTACTCTACCAATTTTTAATGCTTTCATTTCTACTAGTCGTTGGACTGTCTCATAAAGTCTTTTCCCAGAATGTCGTAACGGTGCAGGGTGTTGTGCGCGATCAGGCTGGTCAACCTATACCTGCTGTAAGTATTGTGCAGCATGGTACAACGCGCGGAACCATGACAGACGAATCGGGTAAATATATACTGGAAGTTTCGGAAAACGCTATACTCACGTTTTCACACCAGGGCTATAAATCGCAGGAGATAGTTGTTGAGCAGGCCGGGGAATTCAATGTTGTTATGGCAGTTGGTTTGTCTCAATTAAGTGAAGTAGTGGTTACGGCTACGCGATCGGAGCGAGCGATCGAAAGCACTCCGCAAAATGTAAACGTTATTGGTCGTGAGGAGATTGATAACACTGCAGCAACCGATCTTACCGATCTTGTAAAGAAAACCGCCGGTGTGGATGTGATTCAGTATCCGGGACTACTCTCCGGTATAGGTATACGTGGTTTCAGGCCGCAGTTCTCGGGCATCAATCAGCGTACGTTGGTACTGATCGATGGTCGTCCTGCCGGAGCAACGAATCTCGCCACCATTGATATGAATAATGTTGAGCGTGTTGAAGTACAGAAAGGCCCCGCATCAGCACTCTACGGTTCACAGGCAATGGGTGGGGTAGTAAATATCATTACTAAAAAGACAAACGGTGAAGTAAAGGGACGCGCCTTCGCTGGTATAGGAAGTTTCGGTATCACGCAGGGAGGTTTTTCGTTGGGCGGTAATGTTACCAACAAGCTTGACTTTGATGCAAGCTTCAACAGCTATAGCCAGTCGAAAGATTTTAAGATCGGTAAGAATAATATATTCAGAGATGCTTTTGGCTGGGACAAGGCTGATCGTGTTGTGTGGACAGAAAAAGGTAAGGAGGATGTTGTTATCGATGATGTGCGCGGTGATGGTGACACACGTGCCAATACAAACTATAGCAATTATACTGCCGCTGCCCGTTTGGGATATGCTATCAATTCCGACTGGCGCATTGATGTGAAGGGTGATCGCTTTTACGCAAAAGGTGTTAATACACCCGGTGATATTGAAGATGGCAATCTGAGCCCCGGGTTAAAAGATATGGATCGCTATAGCAGCGATATCATTGCCACGGGAAAGATCTCACCTACAACCGAGGTAAACGGGAAAGTGTTTGTCGCACGCGAACAGGTAACTAACTATACCGTGTCGGTAAATGATAGCACTACAGTTCGATCGCAATTTGTTAATGCCAACAACGAACTTACCTGGTTGGTTGGGCAGGTAATGGTGCGGCAGCAACTGGGTAAACATTTTGTAACGGCAGGTGTTGACTATACGCGAATCGAACAGGATAATTTATCTTATACCGATCGTGGTGTTGCCAGGAATATTTCTCCGCGCAGTCCTAATTTCGATCAGGCTAATACCGGTATATATCTGCAAACAGAATTAAGCTTCCTGGACGATCGTCTGAACGCAACGGCCGGTGTGCGGTACGAAAATATCAAGTACGATGTAACGGGTACAAATCTGTTCCGGTCACGCTCCCGGACGAGTGACGTGGTTAATCCCAGCATCGGTATAAACTATAACGTGCTTCCCGATCTTTATTTGCACACTACATTCGGAACCGGTTTTACAACGGTAGGGATATTCGAAATTGCCGGGTATAGCGAAACAAAAGTTGACAAGAAGGAAAATGATGGCGTTGATACAGTAGATGTGTGGATTGGTAATGCGAATCTTAAAAACCAGCAAAGTTCTACTATCGATGCGGGTATACGCTATGCAAATAATACTTCTGGTTTGTCCGCTGACGTTACCTGGTTTTATACCCGCTTTGAGAACAATGTAGTTTCCGGTATAACACAATATCCGGCCGAACACGTGGAGTCCGGAGCTGCAATCAGAAACCGGAACAGTTATGCAAACTCAAAAGGCACTACACTCAGCGGTATCGAGTTTGATCTTTCGTATGATCTGGGCATCGGACTGGACAAGTCTTATTCGCTTCGTGTATTTGCCGGTGGGGTATATATACTGAAGGCAGAGGAGATCCGGGAAATATACCTGCAGCCTGCTCCGCTTACCCTGGCTATGCATAACGTGGCAGATTTCACAGTAAACTATGGAATTGGTTTCGACAACCTGAAATGGTTTTCATCACAGCTCTCCGGCAGATATGTAGGCAGAAGATACGACACCGACTGGTCGTATTACCTCAGTGCCGATAACGCGTATGGTGCCGGCAACTATGCGGATATACACTATCCGTCTTTCATGGTGCTCGATTGGACAGCAAGTCTCAAACATAACAATCACGCAATCGTGTTGACGCTGGCCAACGTAACGGATGAAAACTACTACGAGAAGCGTGGCTACAACATGATGGGCCGCAACTATATGATAAAATATATACTCAACTTCTGATAACCACAATATACCTATGAACAGAAAATTGCCGATAACCATTATTACCGGTTTTCTCGGATCCGGAAAAACTACACTGCTGCATCACATTCTTAGAAACCCCGGAGGAAAACGCATCGCTGTGATCGTAAATGAATTCGGTGAAGTAGGTGTGGATGGCGAGTTACTGAAGTCTGCAGATTGCGGCTGTGAAGAGGAAGATATAGTGGAACTCAACAACGGTTGCTTGTGCTGCACTGTACAGGAGGAATTTTTACCCGTGATGCTGCAACTGATGGAACGCAAGCATGACCTCGATCATATAGTAATTGAGACATCCGGATTAGCATTGCCCAAGCCGTTGATCCGTGCTGTGAATTGGCCCGATCTCAAACCTCATGTTACTGTTGATGCCGTAATTACTGTTGTAGACGCTGTAGGACAAGCAACTGGTGAGATATGCGATCGTGTCAAAGTACAGGCGCAACGCGAAGCAGATGATTCACTCGATCACGAAACACCAATTGAAGAATTATTTGAAGACCAGCTTAACTGTGCAGACCTTGTGATCATATCCAAGCGCGATCTGGTAGATGATAATGCGTATACAGAAATACAGAAGATAATTCGAAGTGAGTTACGAAACGAAAACATAAAGATAATTGCAGCGAAGAGAGGTGTGGTAGATACAACGGTACTGCTAGGCGTAAAGGCTGCTGCCGAAGATGATCTGGAGGCTCGCTACTCGCATCACGAAGCTGAACACGAAGCCGGTATAGATCATGAGCATGACGATGGATTCACATCGGTAATAACCGAAGTAACAGTTCCTCATACTCCGGAACAGCTGGAGAAAGCACTGTTGCAGCTGGTAGAGAAATTTGAAATATACCGCATCAAAGGTTTTATCAACGTGCCGGGTAAACCGATGCGCATGGTTATACAAGGCGTAGGCGATCGCTTTGAGAAGCATTTCGATAGGGCATGGAAAGCGGATGAAGCTCGTGCCACGCGGCTGGTTGTGATCGGTCATGAACTCGAACAGAATCGCATAACGGAAACACTTCAGACTCTTGTAGGACAAACTGTAGCGGCATTGTAATCAAACGATAGGTATAGACTCTAAACGATGCACCTCATTGCCGCGATACCCGGAGGATGGAGTCCTGATCAGCAGGGCGTGGTCTATATTGATCAGGCTCCGGGTGACATCGTGTTTTTATCGGCAAGCGATACGGAGCTCGCGGTATTCTCAGCAGCGTTTCAAGAATTAAACGATGAACAGGCAAGTCTTCCGTCATTGCGCCTGTCCAATCTTGCGAACCTGAAACAAGAGCTTACCGTTGATACCTATAGCGAAGAAGTACTGTCAAAAGCGAAACTCATTGTGGTTCGTATCCTCGGAGGCCGTAGTTACTTTGGTTACCTCGTGGAGCAGATCATTGCGTTAAATCG
>CAMLLI010000149.1 GCA_946480685.1 uncultured Flammeovirgaceae bacterium
CATGTATCTAATACACCGTTCAACTCATATAAAGGCAATATGCATGAAGGAGGTATATCTTCACCGCTCATTGCGTGGTATCCAAAGAAGATTAAAGCCAACTCCGTAGCCAAAGGTACCGGTCACCTGATTGACCTCGCGCCTACTTTCTATGAAGTAGCCGGAGTAAAATATCCACAACAATTTAAAGGAGTAACTACGCATACACTACCCGGTAAAAGTCTCGTGCCGGTATTTACCAGCACGGCACAACAGGTAAATCGTGCCGAGCCTATATTCTGGGAACGTGCCGGTAACCGCGCGGTTCGCAAAGGTAAATGGAAGCTGGTGGCCGATCATCAGAAAGCATGGGAACTATATGATCTGGAAGCAGATCGTGGAGAAACAACTGATCTGTCAACACAACATGCGGAAGTAGTGCGCGAACTGGCTTTTGATTATACGCAATGGGCCGCGCGCACAGGTGTTGTTGAATACGAAACGATCAAACCTAAAAATGCTCCCGGAGCACCTGCCGAAAACAAACAGCCTGCCACCCGCGGCACGAACTAACTATATATCATTTATGAAAAACCTTTTTGTTACATCTTTTATACTGTACCTCGCTGCAACGGTACCCCTACTGGCGCAGAAGAAGGCAGACGCGAGCAAACCCAATCTTATTCTTATCATGGTAGATGATATGGGGTTCTCGGATATAGGATCGTATGGTTCGGAGATACGAACTCCCAACCTCGATAAACTCGCAGCGGAAGGTATACGCTTCCGTGAATTTTACAACAACTCCATTTGTGCACCTACGCGAGCATCGTTACTTACGGGTCAATACCAGCATCGCGCAGGCGTTGGCTACTTCGATGTAAACCTCGGGCTGCCTGCGTACCAGGGATATCTGAACAAAGAATCACTTACGCTGGCAGAAGTATTAAAACAGAATGGCTATAGCACCTTGATGTCAGGTAAGTGGCATGTTGGAAAAGACAGTCTCGGCTGGCCGAACCAACGCGGCTTCGATCAGTTCTATGGCTTCGTACCGGGTGCGAGCAATTACTTTGATATAGGTGAATACGGACAAGCGCCTCCGGTAACACTGATCAAAAACAACAAGAAAGAAAATCTGAAACCCGGTGAGTATCTCACGAACAAGATCGTTGACAATGCGCTTGTATTCTTGGATGAACAAAATAAAACGCAGAAACCTTTCTTCCTATACCTTCCTTTCAATGCGCCACACTGGCCGTTGCAGGCACTGCCTGAAGATATAGCGAAGTATAAAGGACGTTATGATATAGGTTGGGATTCTCTGCGTCAGCAACGACTTGCCCGTCAGCGTGAGTTGGGTATACTTCTGCCTAACCAGAAAGTAGCACAGCGCGATCCGGAAGTTCCCAAATGGGACAACCTCACGTACGACCAGAAGCAACTCTGGAAAGCAAAGATGGAAGTATATGCCGCCATGATCGATCGCGTAGATCAAAATATAGGAAGAGTCCTCGCGAAGCTGAAAGAACTGAAAAAAGATGAAAACACACTGATCATATTTATTTCTGATAACGGCGCACAGGGAGGTTATGCCGGCTCAAACCGAAAACCACAACGTAACAGTGGTCCTATCGGCTCGCCGGGTTCGTATGACTACCAGGAACAAAACTGGGCATACGTGTCCAATACACCGCACCGTCAATATAAAAACAACATGCATGAAGGAGGATTCAGCTCTCCGTTTATAGCATGGTTTCCAAAACGCATTAAGGGCGGGCAGATTGTAAAAGGTACGGCACACCTCATTGATATAGCACCTACATTTTATGAACTGGCTGGTGCAACGTATCCGTCCAACTATAAAGGTGTAAAGCCACACCCGCTTGCAGGAAAAAGTCTTGTACCTGTATTGACAAGCCAGGCTACTGAAGTGAATCGCGGAGAGCCGCTCTTCTGGGAGCGTGCCGGTAACCGCGCAGTGCGTAAAGGCGATTGGAAAATTGTCTCTACCTATCCATCCTATAAATGGGAGCTGTATGACCTGAGCGAAGACAGAGGCGAGACAAAAGATTTAGCAGGCGAGCGTCCGGATATAGTAAATGAACTTTCAGCTGATTACTTCAAGTGGGCCGAACGCACAGGAGTTGTTGATTATGACAAGATCAAACCCAACCAGCCCATGCAGATCCCCGGACAGAGTACACCTAATCCTGTCGCTGTTCAATCCAACAACTAATACACGATGAAAACAAAATCCACACTATATTTTATTCTGCTGAGTTTAGCCTTCCTCACGGGGAGGCTATACGCACAGAAATCTGTGAATGAAAATGCACTGACGCTCGAAGCGTTCGAACAGAAACTGAAACAAACGTCAGCTCCGCAGATACTGGATGTCCGTTCATCGCAGGAGTTTTCTGAAAATCACCTGATCGGTGCCATCAATATAAATACATCGGATACGGCACTCTATGCGAAACGTATTCAGTCGCTGGACAAACATAAACCTGTATTTGTATACTCTATTAACAACGGACGAAGCGGTGTTATTGCGAAACAACTCCGCAGTCGCGGGTTTATCGAAGTATATGAATTACCGGGTGGTATAGCCCACTGGATTGGTGCCGGCAAACCGATTGAGTCAAAAGCAGGACAAGGTATATCTGCAGAAGAATTACAAAAGCTCATCACAGCATCAAAGCTTGTACTGGTTGATGTTGGTTCGAAACATTGTGGAGCCTGCAAAAAGCTGGCACCCCTTGTTGATACAGTGGCGCAACACTATACCGGCAAACTCGCTGTACATAAGATTGAACTATACGACAATCGTGCGCTCGCAAAACAACTGAATATAGAATCGGTTCCGACTCTGATCCTGTACAAAGATGGCAAGCCTGTGTGGACAAAATCCGGTATGGTAACAAGGGCTGTACTCGAAGAAGCATTGCAGGCCAACAGCACTGCACCTTCCTGCAAAGGGACCACTGAATTGATGAAACGAAGAACTGAACAAGCCAGGAAAAATTAGCTATGAAAAATTTCCGGAATGCAACAACGATAACAGCCGTCACATTACTGACATCACTGTTACTGGTTTCCTTTCAACCGGCTCCACATCGCGATGACGCGATGGTATATATTAACGGGGGAACATTATCAACTACTGATCCGGTAACCGAGAAGTATATCGAGGTAAAACTGAAGCCCTATCTTCTTGATAAAAACCTGGTGACAGTTGCAGACTTTGAAGCGTTTGTAAAAGAAACGCATTACGTGACGGAAGCCGAGAAGTTTGGCAATGCGGGGGTATTCAATGATCGCCTGCAACAATGGGAAATGGTGGATGGCGCAGACTTTCGATATCCTTTCGGCAGAAATAAACCGAAGGCAGAAAGCAATCACCCGGTAACACAGGTATCGTGGAACGATGCCGCTGCCTACGCACTATGGAAAGGCAAACGTTTACCGACACAATGGGAATGGGAACATGCCGCGAAGAATGGTGAGCAAACCAAACAACGCTATACCTGGGGCGATGATCTTATTGTAGCAGGAAAGTATAAAGCCAACACCTGGCAGGGAACTTTTCCTTCCTATAACTCCGGTGAGGATGGGTATATATATACTTCCCCGGTTGGTGTTTTTGGTGCCAACAAAATAGGACTGACCGATATGGGTGGCAATGTGTGGCAATGGTGCCAGGACAGTATAGAGCCTTCCGGACGCGATGCTGAAATCGATCCGGCCACCAGGCGCGTTATACGCGGTGGCTCGTTTCTCTGCGATCCAATGGTTTGCCATGGATTCAGAGTTGTGGGTCGTGCGGCTTCAACACCTGAATCGTCTATGCTGCACATTGGCTTTCGGTGTGCAAAAGACGCACTATAGTATATATATGATATCCTGCAAGGAGAGCATTATTTCTTGATCACCTTCATGGAAACGATGCTCTCCTTTCCTTTTAACTGAACCACATACGAGCCGCCCGGGAAATCTTTCATGGAGATAACGGCTGTGTACACACCATTCGCCTCCGTCTGTAAATCCGTTTTTACCACTTCCTGACCAAACACATCGACAACCGTAGCGGAAGTCAGCTTACGGGAAGCGGCCACCTCTATATATAGTTTATCACTTACCGGCACCGGGTATACCCGTATACCGCGATCAGCTTCTTCCATTCCGGTAATAAAGAATTCCCGCATACCCGTCAGTGAACAACCTCCTTCCTGAACGGTAACAGAATATATACCAGACTCCACCGGAACATACGTTGATGCGGTGGCACCGTCTATAGCTTTGCCATCTTTATACCATTGAATGTTGCTGGTATAGTTTATTGTAAATTTACCATCTTGTTCGCTGACGATAACTTCCGGAGCAGGCTTATCGATCACAATTGTAAAACGCTGGTCACCTTTGGATGCTGGTGCATCGGTTATGGTAAAAGGATACGTGTCTTGTTCTGAAACAAATATATTCTGATTCAGGTAATGGTCTTCCAGAATAACAGAGGCATCGCCTTCAAACGAACTCATGTTGCTAAACTTCAATTGATATGCTCCGGGTTTTACATCGGCAACATCTAGATTAACACGCGTGTTACACAACAATGCCGGCAGCGAATTGATTGCCAGTCGTTCCTGATTTTCAGTAAGAGACGAAAGGTTGAACGATCCGTTCTTTAATTTCCATGCGTCCGCAAAGTCATCAAATTGTTTGGTGGCATCGTTCCGGAAGTGTATCGCTGTCTCGTCTTCGAATTTGCCATCGGATAATTTTATATACAACAGGTTTTCGGTTGATGCTGTGCGGAAGAATGTAGTCGACTGGCCCGGAGCTTTTATATTTTCGCGGGTACTTAATACGGGGCTGGCCCCGGTAGCTTTTACCCAGAATGCTTGTCCCATCGCTATATAGCGTGAACCGCCATTCACACTAACGGTTCCATTCCATGACGCATATTGCAAGGCATCTCCCCCATTGTCTGCTATATATATAGTACCGCCAATATTGGTCTTTGTCCACCCGGTGGCAGCATTCCAGTCAATAACAGAAGGATATGGATTGCCTACAAGATTCCATCCATCGTTGGCAACTGTACCAGACGATGTGAAAGATACCGGGAGCAAAATATTTCCCTGGTTGGCAACACCGCGTATATCCCACACCGGTGATAGCAGGTAATTACCCCGAACAAATATAGTATATCCCCTGCCCGGCTGCAGCGTTTCTGTATTAACGGCATCGGGGAAGTCTATATATCCGTCATTAAAATCGGAAGAACCACTTCCGTTAACATCGGTGATAACCGATTCATTGTATGCAAACATCGACTGGTTCGTCAAGCAACCCTTGCAATCTGTGGCTCCTACGAATGAACCGGTTACCGGAATCTCTTCCTGTATATCGGCTACGGTACCACCTTGTACCGGCGATGATATATACCGGTATATGCGCGTATTGTTCCATCCTTCAATTGACATATAGCGCTGCACAGTAATATTACCTGCAACCTGTGCACCGGCCGGCAGTGGTGCTATAGCAGCATCGATCACGGGTTCGTCTCCGGATGATATCAATGTAAAAGTGGCTGTATCCAGCGACCCATCGGCATCCAGTCTGGCGCCCGCAGCTAGTGTTAATATACCATGTAGCTGGTGCCTCGACTCTACGCTTACTCCGGCATTCAATGCCGTATTAGTAACGTGAATATTATTGAACCCTATAGAAGAATTTCCATTGATGAGCTGTGGTGAACCGGCCGTTGAACCGGAGAATTTCACAATGCCATTGTTGTGTTCAAATGATCCGGCATCGAGGGTAAAATTACTTTTCAGATCAAGCGTATCACTGCTAGATAAAAATGCAGTACCATTAATATGTAAATCTCCATTGACATGAATCGGAACCGATCCACCTATAAATGCACCACCTGCGAACGTGGCCTCTTCGCCAACATTTATACGTTGTGCACCTTGCGTGATCGTTCCGGTATAGGCAGGGTTAACCGTAAGCGAAGCTATATTTACTGTAGCATCGATGGTACAGGGCCCATCGTTAGCACCATCGAACACAACGGCATCGACACTGGACGGAACCGTTGCGCCACCTTGTCCTCCGGGAGAAACGGACCAGCTCGAACGGTTACTCCAATTGGACAATGCTGATGCAACCCAATACCGATTAACCGGTGAAGTTGAGAGTGTCCACCAAGTAAACAGATCAGCGTTGCCGAGATTGCTGAGGGTTACCGTATTAGTCGTTGTATTTATAGCAGGCGATGCAGAAAAATCTGTCCATGTACTCAGTGTGCTGTTCCATCGTTCCGGACGAAGTGCAGCTTCTTCAATGGTATTCCCGACAGCACTGTGCTCGCTGTCACGATACGTAAATGTCAGTGATGTAAGTGTCGGTCGTGTTGTATATGCCTGAGCATTGATCTGCCAGAACCGATCGATGGCAAACGCAGAATGATCAGTACCGGATGAACCATTGAAATTAGTTATACCGGCAGGCAAGCTGGCGGCATTATTCCAATTAGCGGTGCGATAGGTTGAAAACAAAAAATAGCCACTGCCGGCTGCCCCGGTGGGAGTAAACGTTACGGGTATATACTCATTGCTATATCCCCACGGTATGGTATAGTTGCCGGTTGCTGTACCGATATACCATTTGATAACATTGTTCTCGCCTTCACTGATGATATAGCCACTGTTCCGTGTAATGGCGTTGGCATCGGAGTTCTGTATAACAAGCGTTGCACCTTGTGCTATGGTAATATTGGCACCATTCAAAACAAGGCGTGCCTGTGCATGCAGATCCGGTATATCGATCAGCAACAGCAACGTCATTACTAAAACTGCAGGTTTCAAATCTGTATATCGCATAACTTCCTTGGATTTCCGTACTACAATAAAAATTTCGCTATATATAGCAAACACCATATATAGTATATAAACAGGAAACAAAACTGTAAAAGACTGCTCACCAAACGAACAATCCAGTACCGGGTAGGCTATACCGAAATTACAATTTTATGATTCTAAAAAAAATCATCAACAGTATATCTCGTACATTATTTTACTGTTTCAGACAAATGTTTAAACACTACTAGGCAGTAAGCGTACCTATCAAATCAATACGCATGCTGTAGCCGATGATACACAATCTTGTTACTTATAAAAATCAGCTTTTCCCTGATGGATACAACGTCATAGCTATGCATTTTTGACTTTGGACAGCTGTTTCTCTAAACGTTGTCATATAAACGATCAACATCAAACCCACTTTGGCTATGAAAAAGCTATTACTTATTATCATGCTGCACATCGGAGTATATGTTGCTACACAGGCACAAAGTATTGGTATTAATGCAACGGGAGCTGACCCTGCATCATCCGCGATGCTGGACGTTTCTTCTACGAATTCAGGATTGCTTATACCTCGCATAGCCTTGACAGCTACCAACGCAGCTACTCCGGTCACATCGCCGGCTACGAGCTTACTGGTATATAATACTGCTACCGCAGGCACTGCTCCCAACAATGTAGTTCCCGGATATTATTTCTGGAATGGAAGTGCGTGGGTATTACTGGTTGCATCGTCTACAAATGGTAACGTTGGTATTCGAAATATAAGTCCTACGCAGGCGCTGGATGTAACGGGTAACGTTCGCTTCAGCGGAGCATTAATGCCGAATAACGCTGCTGGTACATCCGGGTTTATATTACAATCCAACGGAGCGAATAACGCGCCTACCTGGGTAACACCCACATCGGTTGCTCAAACTACGAGCTGGCTGCAGAATGGTAATGCGGTAACTTCCATGCAATCGCTCGGCACAACCACGAACTTTGCGCTTCCTTTTATTACCAACAACGTGGAGCGCATGCGACTTACGACAACCGGAAATTTAGGTATAGGATCGAGTACATTTGACGGAACCAATCCCGAAAAATTACTGGTGGATGCCGGCACGACAACTTCCTATAATTTAATGACCGGCCGCGGCAGCATTGACAACTATCTTCAGATAAATGTAAAGAATAATTCGGGCGGAGGAAGTGCCAGCTCAGACCTGGTAGCAACTGCCAACAACGGTACGGAGGCTATTAATTATATAGACATGGGCATAAACTCCGGTGGCTATAGTAACACTTCATTGCCTGTGCTCGCGGGCGCCAA
>CAMLLI010000150.1 GCA_946480685.1 uncultured Flammeovirgaceae bacterium
CCTTGTTCAACAGGAGTCTCGCAAATTCAAGGTAATAGAAACAAGCCACAACGGAACGTATATGCGCATGCGTCATGGAAGAGACGAGTTTTGTTAACTGAAATCGTTCATCCATTGATTTGTCTTTCATATAAAAAACCAATGGAAGAATTCTCATGAGTGATCCGTTTCCATTTTCGTCTTCATGGGAACCTCCGGCCAATGCAGGTGCTGTACCGGCCGCTATTCTGTTTATGGCTGCTCGTGTAGTAATGCCAACATCGAATACAACGCCATGTGCTGTCCAGTAATTATGGCGCAGCCACTTTACAAAATTTTCACCGACAACCTTGAGATCAAATTCTTTTGTTAAAGCTTCGGCAAGACAAAACGTGAGCGAACTATCATCCGACCATATACCTGCCGGAACATTATAGGTTCCATAACCACGCATCTCCGTGACCGGATTTTTCAGTATAGATGACCTGTCCCGAAATTCCACCGGAACACCAAGGGCATCGCCAATCGCCACCCCGAGCAATGCATCTTTTATCGCATTCAAAATACTATATATTAAGCTGGTCTCTGCTGCCAAAATGTATCTATACGAATCCTAAAGCCGCAGGCTTCTTCTTCCCTCTCGCGGCTCACAGCTCAAACCTCGCAGCTGAATTTCTACTGTTCTGCCTCCCGGCTCTTCTCCTCTTTTCTATAATCCATAAAGGCGCCCGGCTTTTTGTTAATCTTGTCGCCAAGCGTGCAGATCTTGATTTCATTTCGGTTCACCACAAAAGCAGTATCCATACCGTTGAGAGTATACTTTACCTGAATAAGACTGTCGGATGTACAATAGCCTTCTTTCAGGATAATCGGTTTGCCGGGATCAGTCGATCCTTCCAGGGTAAAAGTCTCATTGAACTTGCCATCATCCAGGTTGAGAACGATGGTAGACTTGGCAGCAAGAAATACTACCTGGAATGTTACCGGATTATTACAACGGTTGCAACCTGCCAGAAAAAGACCGAGTAACACAAATACAAAACAGCTGCGGGAGAATTTATTATAATTCATGGTTAAAAAGCATTCACACGATGTGGTATGCAAGATGCGAAGGTATAAAATTTTCAGACAAGAATCGGGAGGATGTCTGCTGTTGTGCTGATGATAAATATAGTCAGGGTATATACCCAAGCAACACCGATCGCAGTGGTTTCAAAACACCTTCCATAAACGCAGGATGAAACAGCAGGTGAATAGGAAACACAAGCCAGCCCAGCACCCATACGTGAGACAAAACTTTATTCGCCAGTATTTTCTGCACCCGTGCGCTCTTATCTTCTGCATACATCAATATGCCGTGCAAGGCAAAGTATAGCATTGGCAATCCATAACCGGCTTTTACGGGCAGAGATATAGCGATCTCATGGAGTATCCCCGAAAGTAAAAATGATAGTATCATTGCTGCCGTCTTTCCAATTTTAAATTTCAGCGGACGATAGGCGATTAACGTTGTCATTTCGGAGAAGGCCATGTTCCATCGCTTGCCCCAAAATTCATTCAGCGAGCGTGATCTATAGGGCGCCCGGAATAACTCTTTGACGTTTACTCCCCACCAACGCCAATATGCCGTTGACAAATTGAGTATACCAAAATGCAGAATGAAACTGATGCCCACGAGTAATACTAAATCTGCTAGTAACATCAACCCTGCGTTTGTCTCTTCGATAACTGCTGAAAGGTAAACCAGCAATAGTCCTGCAATGATGCGCGAAATTCCGCGCACTGCCAGTGTAGCATAGGGCAGCCGTTGTGACGGTGCCGGGAACACTTCGAACAGGGCCGGCCGCATACCGAACCATCCCACGGCAAAGGCAAACCATTGTAACGGGTTCAGCCGCATCTTTCCGGAATAACTCTCTACAGCAACAATATTTTTCATAGACAAAAGCTGTAGCGACACGATGGCGACCATGCGTACAAGAGGCGATGCATGAGCCGTGACGCGTGAGGCAAAGATTACCGTAGCAATGCATATACTCCAGGCAACCCAGCGTGCCACGGATTTATTGGCCGCAGACGGTAATATATACCCGATCAGTAAAAGAAAGATTCCAAAGGAAAGAAGGTATAAAAGAGTCAGATCCACGCGTTGTTGTATAGAAATGCCAGAAGATATACTGCCGTGAAAAAAGCAAACAGAAGAACCAATGCTGTTTCGCCCACGGTATAGATTACGCCTTGGGGTGCATGGGTTCGGTCGAAGTAAAAGAACTGGATGCCGATGCGTGTAAGCCAGTACAAGCTTATAAAGAATGTTATGCTTCGCGCGAGGAATGAACCGTTGAGCAGTTCATCCGTACCTGCCAGCGAAACTACACCAAAGCAAAAATTAATAACGAGTATATAAGCCGCGTATGTCCAGAACATCTGCCGGAGGAGCGGCTGCAGGGTATTAAGATGTTGTCTCCACTGCAATGCTTTTGGAATGAGCACACTGCCCGCGCATAAAACTATATGTCCTATACCCGCCAGTAGAATTAGTAATTTCAGAAAATCAACATTCATTGCCGGCCGTAAATATATTCAGGAAATCAAATCGCGCTATGAAACGTTGCGCCTTTCTTTCTGTTCCATGGTGGAATGGATTATATATAAATAAAATTGTCGCCCGTTCACGAGGCGACAATCCTATTTACAGTGCTCGTTAACCCTTAATGGCTTCGTTCCACTTTAATTTCCTGCTTCTCTTCCCGTTTCGGTAGTCGTTTCTTCATTAACAGGATCTGCCCTAAATGACTGGACTGATGCTCCATCACATGAAACCAGCAAAAATGATTATTAATATCAGAGCCTGGTCGTACCTGGGCCAGCCATTCATCGTTACGTTTGCGCAGTTCTTCAATAGTCTTCTTACGAACATCTTTATATATAGCGAGATAGTACTCTATATCATGACCTTTAAATTTTTGTCGGGCTTCTTCACCGAGGTTTAGGGCTACTTCCCACTTTTGTTTTTCTTCTTCATTAAACTCACGGTTCTCAAAAGTATATACCTGGTAATATGCTTCGGCTGCGGCCAGGTGCATGATGAGGGCACCGATGGTGTTGGCTTTGTCGTCCATCATGTGATCGGTCTCTTGCATGTTCAGTAATCTTACGCTGTTCTCCACGCGCGTGCTCAGGTTGTTGAGCATGGTTACGAGTGTCCCGATCTGCGGAGAGAAACCTTCTACGGGGCCGATGAGATAAGTTGTGTCGCGTTTAATTCCTTTGCCTTCAATTACCAATGCGTTCTTGCCGTTGGTAGCATCAGTCACAGAGCTGAATGTAAACTCTTTAATACGCACAGGCGTCAACGGGTTTGTGCCCTCGTTCCATTCCGGTATAACATTTTTTACTACGGGCATTTCGAAGCTCGCATTTTTTATGGGCGCTTTCTGAAGCTTACCGGCATCATTCTGCACATAGAATTCGAAGTTGTCGAAGTAGAACTTTCCGTTGTTCATACACAAGCCACCGAAATTGATCTTGTCGGCATTGGCGTCCATTTCACCTTCAATGGTATAAGTCTGCCATGTGTTCGAGCGGATTGGTTTGTCTCCCATATTCTCGAAGAAACCCGCCTCGCCATTTTTATTGTCAACGCGAACCCATATACCGGCCCACGCGGTTGAGTCTGCAATGACAGCTTTGGCGGAAGCTGTTACTTTAAATTTTACTTTCTTCTTCAGAAAAGATGCGTCAACGGTTTGTACAAAGGCAGTCCAGTTGCGTGATACTTCTTTCGTCTGCGCATACACATTCATGCTGGCAACAACAGCAATCGCTACTAAGATTTTTTTCATGGGTTTGGTGGGATGATTTATTCGTGAAAATATTTACAAATCAAGGCTCAACAACAATAAAAATTCAGATCAACCGAACGCAGTGCGTTACGTGTTTATATATGTATATAATTACGCTGAAAAATTACCGATTACCCACGACTTATCCAATTTGAAAGTCGTAACGATTTGTGTGTCGGGTTTTGTCGGTGGAGGTTTGAAAGGATGTTCTGATGCGTACAAAGTTGTTCGTTTATGGGATGCACGTTTCTATATACCGGATCAGTATATGCCTTTGAACGTGGCTACGCTATTTTCATAATTGGCATTAATTTAGGGTGCGTTCACGTTTTCAACCCAAACTTATGTTACGAAATTACATCAGTGTTGCATACCGAAGTCTATTCAAGAACAGAGTATTCTCGTTTCTTAATATCCTCGGACTCGCCATTGGTATGGCTGCGTTTCTTTTTATTATTCACTACGTTCGTTTCGAGCGCAGCTACGAAAGCTTCCATGAAAACGCAGACAATATCTACCGTGTTACACTCGATCTCTACAACGGCAATGAATTTATTGTAACAGATTGCGAGACGTACGCACCGCTTGGTCCTATGTTGAAGGCAAAACATCCTGAGGTAGTGGACTATGTAAGAATGTATCACAACGATGGCTTGCAAGATATTAATGTTGACAACCGCAGATTTCTGGAAGAAGGACTATACTTTGCCGATGCTTCGGTGTTCACAGTTTTTACCTTGCAGACGTTACAGGGAAATCCGAAGACAGCACTGATCGAACCTTTTAAAATTGCACTGTCCGAAACAACTGCTAAAAAATATTTCGGAAAGACCGATGTAGTAGGGGAGTCTGTAAAGTTATTGAACCAGGTATTCCAGGTCTCAGCAGTGTTTGCTGATCTGCCTCCCAACACACATCTCAAGTATAACGCGCTGCTCTCGCATGCTACGCTGGCTAAAATATATAATGGTTATGATGAAGTTGCCGGCTGGGCCGGGAATAACGAATATACTTATCTGCAAATGGAACCTGGCACTGACCTCGCTGAATTTAATAAAGTGCTCACCGATCTTTCCGTGTCTATGAAAGATAAAATTGGCAATGAACGCTTCGTTGCCGAACGCATTAAAGATATACATCTTCAGTCCAATAAATCATTTGAACCCGAAGCCAACGGTAGCGAGAAAATTGTATATGTGCTGTTTATCATCGCTATATTTATCATTGTTATAGCCTGGGTGAATTATGTGAATCTTTCTACTGCCCGCGCTATAGAACGTGCACGTGAGGTCGGTATTCGCAAAGTGATGGGATCTGTACGGATGCAGCTCGTTCTGCAGTTTCTCGCAGAATCTTTCATCACCAATATACTCGCTGCGACTATTACATTTACTATATTTCACACCGGACTTCCGTTCTTCCGCCAGTTAACAGGGCAGTTGTTGCCGCTTGATTTTGTGCATGACGTTACGTTCTGGTATATATTTACCGGTCTCGTAGTAACCGGATCTTTACTCTCGGGTCTATACCCTGCCTTTGTGTTGTCTTCCTTTCAGCCTTCCGTGGTTCTTAAAGGTAAACTGAGAACATCAACGCATGGTCAGCACCTGCGAAAAGCATTGGTTGTTTTTCAGTTTGCTGCCACGGTTATACTCATGGCCGGCATGTGCGCGGTATACCTCCAGATAAATTATATGCGTCATTACGACTTGGGATTAAGCCTGGATCAGACACTGATAGTTCGTGCCAACCAGGATGAGTCGATCGATTCAATTGCCCGCATAAAACAACAGGTTTTTAAAAATGAACTGCTGCAAAGTTCGCATGTTCGCAAAGTGGGTTTATCAGGAACAGTACCGGGCCTGAGCGCACATGAAATGAGTACATCGTCTAATGTAACACGTGTAGGACAAGACAAAGCAGAAGGAAGCTATAATTACTACCACAGCTGGATCGATGCCGACTTTATACCAACGCTCGGTATGGAACTTGTAGCCGGCAGGAATTTTGTTACCGGCTCTCCCAACCACGATCAGATTATTATCAACGAAGAAGCCGTTACCCGATTGGGCTTTGCAAGTGCTGAAGAAGCCGTTGGCTCCAAGATAACCTATAAGACACACTGGCGTGGGGAGCCGGCAACAATCATTGGTGTATTGAAAAAATATTATCAGCAATCACCGAAGGAACAACAAGTGCCTATACTGCTACGATATTCAGAGGGAGGCGATTATTTATCGGTGAAACTCTCTGCGGATGACATGCCTGCCGCTGTGGCACAAGTAAAAGAGGCCTGGAATAAAGTATATCCGAACACCGTCTTTCATTATTTCTTCCTGGATGAAATGTATAATCAGCAATACCAGGCTGACGTCCGCTTTGGTCAGGTGATTGCAACCTTCTCTACGTTAGCAATTATTATTGCTTGTCTTGGTTTGTTCGGACTCTCCGCATTTACCATTGTACAACGTACCAAAGAGATTGGCATTCGTAAAGTGTTGGGTGCATCGGTTCTTCAGATTGTGCATCTTCTGTCCAAAGATTTTGTGAAGGTAGTATTGATTGCTGCTATAGTAGCATTGCCGGTGGCCTATATAGGTATTGAACAGTGGCTTTCCGGTTATGCCGTTCGCATCAGTCTGAGTGTATGGTTATTTATACTGCCGGTGGTAATTATACTCACTATCGCGTTATGTACCGTAAGTTTCCAGACAATAAGAACAGCGCTGTCAAATCCTACCAATGCACTGAAGCAGGAGTAGCTATAGGATGCTTGCAATAGTGATATGTTTACTGTAGATTGAAGGAATAAGCACAACCGTTATGGATTTATCAACGATCGAATACATTATTATCCTCTGTCTCATTCCGTAATGTCAAGATACAGGAGTCAAAACATTGAAACTATGGCAACGGTGCGATACACTATTATTCTTGCATTTGTTATCGGTTTAAACACGCTGGTGTTAGCGCAGCAGAATCCGGAGCAACAACCAAAGGCTGATCAACCTGCTTTTAAAAGCACTGTTAATGTAGACCCGCTTTTTAAAATTGATAGTGTTGAGATGAGTCGTGAAGAGTTTGAGCGTGTAGTAGTATTGGGGAAGATTGAATCAATCCAGGTGCTGAAGGACCCCAACCTTGCTGCGTTGTATGGAGATAAAGCACGCAACGGTGTTGTAATTGTTATTACCCAGGAAAGGCCTTCGTTTGCAGAGGAATTCCTAAGCAGAAAGAAACGTATATACCCTTCTGTTGATTAGTATAAGCGGACAAATAAAATATAGAGCCGATATCAACCTGATGCCGGCTCTTCTATGTATATACCTGTTCACAGATATACTTTAGCAAGTAATGCAGACACTTTACTTGCCGCTGTAAACAGTAGTCAGATAATCGCGCAGTGTTGCAGGCTTTCGTCCCAGAAGGTTTTCGAGATCGGTGCTTGTAGTTTCAAATTCACCTTGTTTGATAGCTTCACTAAAGGCAGCAAATATACCAATGTAGGCTGCCGGTACACCTGCCTGCGTTAATGCCGCTGTATACTCGGCCACGGTAGGATTTAGGTATGCTATTGGTTTGCCTGTAATCTCCTGTAAAATATGGGCGGCATCCTGCAAAGTATAACTTTCTGTATTGCCAATGATATATACTTTGTTCTCGTGACCGCGTCCGGCCAAAATGTTGGCGGCTGCTTCTGCCATATCGTTTCGCGTGGCAAATGTAGTTTTCCCTTGACCGGCAGGCAGAAAAATACCGGTTTGTAAAACTTGTTCGCCAAAGAATATCGGTAACATATCGGTATATAGACTGTTCAACAGCAGGGTATAGGGTATACCGCTCGCCTTGATCAGCCTCTCTGTTTCCAGGTGTGCTTTGCCTACACTGGCAATAGGCGAAGAGTCTGTCTCATTTTTGCGTGCGAAGCTGGTATATATAATGTGCTTCACGCCTGCTTCGCGAGCCGCCTTTACGGCATTTTCCTGTTGTTTCAGTCGGTCTTGGAGATCACTGCTGGATACCAGCAGCAATTTTTCAATTCCTGCAAAGGCAGATTGCAGTGATGCATAGTTGTTGTAATCGCCTAGTCTGATTTGTATACCCTTTGCTTTTAGTTCTGTGGCTTTGGCTTCATCGCGCACCAATGCGGCAATGGTATGTGCCGGTATTCCTTTTTTTAACAGATGATCGATCGTTGCTTTCCCGAAATGTCCTGTGGCTCCTGTTATTAAGATCATAAACTTTAGTTGATTTTGTTTTGATCAAAATTATCTACCTTTGCTATACATTAGTAACCACTATACTAAAGTATAGCACTATACCGGAGTATAGTGGC
>CAMLLI010000151.1 GCA_946480685.1 uncultured Flammeovirgaceae bacterium
AAAAGTACCGGGCATTACGCTTGTTATACTCGGTGTGTATGTGTTTATACAGTATTTACTTTAAACGCTCTCGCTGGTTGCGAACGATAGTGTACCCTCACCGTTGTGTACGTTCAGTTCTGCCATGCCCCCGTGTAACCACGCAAGGTTTGGATTTTCGTGGCCAGTAGGAAAACCAAATGCCACCGGGTAATTATACTGTCGGGTGTGATTAAGAATAATTTCTTCTACGGTTTCGCCAAAGCTCAATTCGGAATCTTTAATATCCGTCATGTGCCCGACCACCAGACCGGCAAGATTTTCAAGTTTACCGGCACGCTTCAATTGTGTTAACATGCGATCGATCTTGTAACGATATTCATCGATCTCTTCAATCACCAGAATTTTGCCGTTGGTATCAGGCTCACTGGATGTGCCCAATGCATCGTTAATGAGTGATAGGTTGCCACCGATAACTTCTCCACGACCGCGACCATCTATACTATATTTGGTTGAGGGTGATTGAATACGATCAGGCTTCTCCATCAATATTCTCTTCAGACTTTCAATGGATGGCCTGGATGTATCTTTTGAAAACAGAATGGGCATAGTAGCGTGGATACTCTGTATGCCCAGACTATATAATTTCAAATGAATGGCCGTTATATCACTAAAACCTACAATGAATTTAGGGGTTTCTACGAGCGGAGAAAAATCAACCTGGTCTACAATGCGCGTGCTCCCATACCCACCGCGTGCACAAATGATGGCGTGTACATTTGCATCATTGATGAGTGATTGCAAATCATCCAGACGTTGCGGATCAGTCCCTGCCAGGTATGAATGATCGTTGCTGAAAAGATTATCAGCAAGCTTCACGTCTAATCCCCACGACTGAAAAGTTTTTATAGCTATATCCATATCTGCTTTGGATACTTTTCTGCCAGGAGCTGTAATAGCAACGGTGTTGCCTGCGCGAAGAAGTGGTGGTGTGATCATGCCTGCAAGTAGTAGAAGTTATAGCAAAACATCAATAGTATAAAAAGCAAAGAGGCTGCCTTGGTAAAGACAGCCTCCGAAATATAAAACCTGTAAGTTTTAAGTCTTAGTGAGCAGTAGGACCTGCTGATCCTGCTTTTGGTGTAACCATTGCCTTGAAGCGAAGCACGGTTTGCTTCGGCCATGTGTTGGCAGTAACGGTAATGGTTTTGTTCTGTATATTCTGTTTACCGTTGCTATCAAATTTAGCTTTTACATAACCAGTTCCACCTGCAGGTATAGGTTCTTTTGTGAAATCAGGAACGGTACATCCGCATGAAGGTTGTGCGCTCTGAATGATCAAAGGAGCTTCACCTGTATTTTTTATAGCGTAGGTATATTCAACCACATCACCTTCTTTAATAGTGCCAAAGTCGTGCTCGGTGGTTTCGAAATCCATTTTAGGAAGCGGTCCTTCCGGTTTCTCCTCTGCCGGAGCGGCTGCCGTTACAGGACTTGCCGAAGGAGTTGATGTAGAACCTTTTTTACCTTCGAGTTCAGCCAGACGGCTCTCGAGTTCAGCGATTCTTTTTTCTGCATTACGATCTTTACATGCTGTAAATGTTGCCAGTACAACAGCAAAGAATAAAAACGATTTTGCAATTCCAGTTTTCATATTGTGTGTTTACTTAATTCTGTTAAGTCTATCCCTTCTTACCACGAATCTGTTCTAAAAGTTCATCCACATCTTCCAGCAATCGCTCGGCTTTGTTTTTAGCCTCATCAACTACTTTCTGTCCCTGCGATTTTGCTTCGCTGGTAAGCGGAGTCTCTTTCCCCTCAACGAAATCATTGATCAGGTCCTGAAGCATCTTACGGTACTTGTCTAACTGGTACGATAACTTCTCACGCGTATTAGAACCTTTGTCAGGAGCGTAAAGAATTCCAAGAATTGCACCGGTAGCTGCGCCCGCCAGGAACGCCATCAAAAAATTTCCACTCTTTTTGCTCATAAACTTTTCAAAATTAGTTACGGTCGGAACGCAAATTCAAAATTTTAACAAATTTTAACAAACAGAATTACTTATTGTCCATTAACCCGCGGCCGCTTTTTTTAACATCACCTTTTTCCTTCAATTCTTTGGCAATAACATCCAGAATTCCGTTGATGAACTGGCGACTTTTTGGTGTACTGTAGTTTTTAGATAATTCAATATACTCGTTAATAGTAACCTTTACCGGTATACTGGGGAATTCCAGCAACTCTGCTATTGCCATCTCCAGAATCATACGGTCGGTAAGCGGTAAACGGTCCACCTCCCAATTTCGGGTGTTATTGGCTATCAGCTCTTTATACTTGTCGTCAAGGTTCGATGCCTTCTTGTATAACTTTTCGATAAACTCTTTGTCTTCATCCCAGTTTACGGATAAAGTGTGGAGCGTAAGTGTGGCTTGTGACTCACCATCAAACGACTTCACTGTTTTTTCCACCAGACCTTTTACAATTTCCTTGTCTTCAGCCCAGCGCAGTACTTCTTCTTCGAAGAATTCGTTGATGACAGTTTTACCCAGAATAACTTTTTTGAAAATGTGATTAACGAATTTTTTTTGATCGTCAGCGGTAGGACTTTTCTTGTCCAGGTACGCCAGGTATTCGTTATCCTGACGGATCACATCGCGGAACCATCCCTTTACGCGATCGGCTTTGTCTTGCCAGTGGCGACCAAGTTTGAGCGCATCCTTCTTCAACTCCTCATGATTACGAAGCGCTGTGATCCATGCGTTGTTAACAAAATTCTTATGACTTACTTTTTTATCAGCTTCAGCAATTTCAGCAAAGGCCGGCAAGAGGCTGAGTACAGCAATGTAGTGATCGTAAATTCTTTCTACTTCGCTGATGAGGTTCTTTAAAAAGAAATCGCTGTCTTTTTTAGATTGCTTGTCGTAGAACTGAAAGCATTCATTAACAGTCTTTTTGATCTTTACGTCTTCGTGATCAACGCTGGTTTCGCCTTTCTTGAAGGCGCGTTCAAAAAGTTTGATACCAGTTTTCTTTTGCAGTGTTAAAGCGGCTTTATCCTGTACTTCCATCGAATTCAGATCCGGAGCAAACGCTTCACTTATCTTATCTATACACAATTCATAGTTGGCATCTTTACATTGTTGCAATGCAAAGAGACTTTGCATCACTTTTATACGGAGACTTCTTCGGTTAAGCATGATAAAGAACGAATGGTTTTAAAAACTGGCAGCAAAAATAACGTTTTGAAGTTCATAGTTCAAGATTAAGTTACGCGATCATTACGTGATTATTGTAGCTTTGCCTTCTTTGACTGTTAACCGTTATAAGTTAATCGTAAATACAGACCACTAACGGATAACTTGTAACGGATAACGGAAATCGGAACTATTGAAGAAATATTTCGTTTTACCGACAGCCACCAAATTTTACTGCATGCGCGAACTGAAGTATCTTAATAAATACCTATTCAAGTATAAGTGGCATCTCATCCTCGGAACCATCTTTGTTATACTCTCTAATATTTTCCAGATCATTCCGGCTCAACTGGTTCGCGACTCTATTGATCTTGTTGTTGATAACATACGACTTTATAAGTCGATGGAGGGAACCGGTGTGCAACAGAATTTCTTTAAAGTATTTGCGTTCGGTATACTGATCTATGCGGGGTTGATTTTAGTGATGGCGTTTTTGCGCGGCATCTTTCTATACTTCGTGCGCCAGACGCTCATCGTAATGTCGCGCCTCATTGAATTTGATTTGAAGAACGAGGTGTTCGAACACTACCAGACACTGCCACTCAGCTTTTACCGAAGAAACAATACAGGTGATTTAATGAACCGGATTTCCGAAGATGTAAGTCGCGTGCGCATGTACCTCGGCCCTGCTATCATGTACGGACTAACACTCATCACTTTATTTCTGATGCTGATACCCATCATGTTCAGTATCAGTGTAAAGCTTACCTGGTATGCACTCAGTCCGCTGCCGTTACTTTCATTAAGTATATTTCTGGTGAACAATATAATTGAGAGACGGTCAGAAGAAATTCAACGTCATCAGTCAAGACTCTCAACGTTTGTGCAGGAAGCGTTTAGCGGTATACGCGTGTTGAAATCTTTTAACCGCGAAGAGGAGTCTGTCGGTAAATTCGAAAAAGCTACCGATGCCTATAAACATCAATCGCTGAAGCTCACGAAAATGCAATCGCTGTTCTTCCCGATCATTATGGGGCTTGTGGGTATCAGTACTATACTCACGGTATATGCAGGAAGCACCGAAGTGATCAACGGTAATCTTACCTTCGGAAATATAGCGGAGTTTATCATTTACGTAAACTTGCTGACATGGCCGGTAACATCGCTTGGCTGGACTAGCAGCCTGGTGCAGCGTGCCGAAGCTTCCCAAAAACGCATCAACGAATTTCTCAATACCAAAACCAACATCACTTCTGAAAGAGACCTGGTTCGTGAGATCAGTGGTAAAGTTGAATTCAAGGATGTAACCTTTACGTATCCGGATACGGGTATAAAAGCGCTGAAGAATATTTCTTTCACTATAAATCCCGGAGAATCACTGGCTATTATTGGCACAACGGGCTCGGGTAAAAGTACAGTGTCAAACTTAGTGTCGCGCCTGTACGATGTACGTGAAGGTGAGATACGCATTGATGATATACCGATTCGCGACTATAATTTAACATCACTGCGTAGTCAGATCGGCTATGTGCCGCAGGATGTATTTCTTTTCAGTGATACTATTTTTCATAATATAGGCTTTGGTATAAAAGAACCCGATCGCGAAAAAGTTATACAGGCTGCTAAAGATGCCGATGTATACCATAATATAATGGAGTTTCCGCAAGGATTTGAAACCCGTGTTGGTGAACGTGGTATTACTCTTTCCGGTGGACAAAAACAACGTGTATCTATAGCGCGGGCGGTTGTACGCGAACCTAAAATATTAATGCTGGATGATGCGCTCTCTGCCGTAGATACAAAAACCGAGAACAACATTCTGAACAGCATGCGCAGAATTATGAAGGGGAGAACCACCATCATTATTTCGCATCGTGTCTCATCAGCAAAACTCGCCAACCGTATTCTGGTATTGGTAGACGGATTGGTAGTAGAAGAAGGAACACATGAATCCTTAATCGAACAAAACGGCTTCTACAAAGACCTGTACGAAAAGCAAGTACAGATGGAGGAAGAATCCAGAGAGTAGATTCTTATATACTTTGGTATTTAATCTGCGTCAATCCGCGAAATCTGCGGGAGATAAAATTAGAAATTAAACCGCGCTCCCGTTCCTGCAAATAACCGCAGTGTAAGCCGGTCTACCAGTTCAAGCTGAAGACTGGTTTCTGCAAACAAAGTTACCGGCACATCTTCAAAAGTATATTCAGCACCAAATATGCCTTCCGGACCAAAGTCGAAATCGGTACGTTCATCGTGCATATACATATTATTATTGTTTGGATCGCGATACCAGTAATCTACTTTGGCAAGTTTCATCACAGCGCCAGGTCCCCAATACCACTGGAATTTTCCTTCTACATCCGACACATCGAAGTCATGCTGAAATAACAAACGTGCCTGCAGATATACCACGCTGCTTACATCTACGGACTCGTAGTTATAGTTATCATACTTGTTCATATGCTTGAACGCGTTACGATAGTAGCGCTTGTCAGAATTTTTGAACGCAGATCCCAGCCCGAACTCAACGGCTTTGTCGTTGGAGAGGTAACGTTTATAGGTTATACCGGCAGGAAGACCAAGGCGAACACCAATACCTTGTTGCTGCGCATAGGTAGTTGCTGCGGCAGCTATCAATACTATAATTACCACGAAGCGTTTCATATCTGATAAGAGTCTTGTTTTCTAAAATATATAGCGTAATCCAACACCGCCTTCGGCCCGGCTCCATCCCGGATCGAGTTGTACATCGGTAAAATACTCAAGTTCCATAAAGGCCGATATCGGCAATTGAAAGTATGAGTACTCAATACCAATCACCGCCTGTGGCCCTTGTGTAAAACGCGATACGGTAAAGTTACCGATCGTGTTCGTACCATTCGGATTGGTAATATCAGTTTCTTCATATATATAATCATACCTGATCTTGGAGTACTTCCATTCCCAGCCGGCACCTACATAGAACTGAAGACCTTGTGAAATTATTTTAGCATCGATGTGATAAAGTAGTTTTAATTCACCGATGAAATCTGATTTTACAGAATGCGTGAGGTAACGTACAGATGCTCCCTGCGAGAGGGTGTCTTGCCGGTATGATGTAAAGCGTTCGCGAAAATATCGGTTGTATAAACCACTGGCGGGTTTACCAATATCGGCTGCAATAGCAAAATTTTTATTGGCGTAATACTTATAGGTGAAGGCAAACGGATCGCCAAATTTCACCCCAATACCGTGATATGGATATTTACTCTTGTCGAATACAGGACAGACTATTTTAGCCTTGTTGCCCCGAACACGCGCACCGTTGCTATAGCGCTCGCGGGTATACATACTCTTCCCTCTGTTCTGTGCGTGCAACGTTTCCGTAACCGTGCAGGCAACAAGCAGGCAAAAAATGGATAGAGCTATAGTGTTTTTGAAAAGCATTACGGCAAATATAACTGTTTTGCCGTGTACACATAAAATACAAAGTCGAAGGGTGCATCAAACAAACTCTTTATACTGCATCTTGTGGAGTTGGGCGTAATACCCCTCCTGCAGCAGCAGCTCATCGTGGCGGCCAATTTCTTTTATCTCGCCATGATCGAGCACAATGATCTTATCCGCTTTCTGGATGGTAGATAACCGGTGTGCTATAACGATAGACGTTCGGCCGCTCATCATTTTTACAATAGCTTGCTGAATGAGTTCCTCCGTTTCACTGTCAACAGACGAAGTGGCTTCATCCAACACTAATATTTTTGGATTGAATACCATAGCCCGGATGAAGGATATAAGTTGACGTTGTCCCACAGATAACGTGGCACCTCGCTCCATAACATTATAAGAAAGTTTACCAGGAAGACGTTCAATGAACTTGCGTGCACCCACCAGGTCTGCAGCATGCCATACCATCTCTTCGGTTACTTCCGGGTTGCCTAGCGTAATGTTGTTTAAGATGGTATCGGAGAAGAGAAATACATCCTGCAGTACTACCCCTATATTTTTGCGCAGTGTTCCAAGTTCGTATTGCTTGAGGTCACGGCCATCTACCTGAATAGATCCTTTGTTGATTTCGTAAAAGCGATTCAACAGGTTAATGATGGATGATTTACCGGCACCTGTAGCGCCCACTAATGCCACCGTCTCTCCCGGACGAATGTGGAGGTTAATATCTTTCAATACATAATCAGGCTCATTATAGGCGAACCATACGTGATCGAATTTTACATCTCCCTGAATGTGTTCCGGTATATATTTACCATCTTCCTGAACATGTTCTTTTTCATCCAGCAAATTCATTATACGCGATGAACTTACTATACCCATTTGCAGGGTATTGTACCGATCGGCAATCATACGAATGGGGCGGAAGAACATCTGCACGTACATGATAAAGGCAATGAGCTTACCAATCGTTATACCCGTTTCTTCATAGTGAATTATACCTTTGGCACCATACCATACCAACAGACCTATACCGGCAGCTGCTATGATCTCGGCAACGGGATAGTATATAGAGTAATACAGTACCGACCGCAGGTTTGACTGCTTATGTTCTTCATTGATCTCTTTGAATTTTTCGAATTCTCTTTTTTCACTCCCGAAGATCTGCACGATGTTCATGCCGGTAATGTGTTCCTGCACAAAGGTGTTGAGGTTAGCTACAGCATTGCGTACTTCGTTAAAAGCTACCTTGATCTTCTCTTTGAAAACATAGGTACTGATAAGCAGTAGGGGTAACGTTGACAGACTAAGCAACGCCAGTCGCCAATCCTGGTAGAACATAAATCCAAGAATAAAAATAATCTGCAACAGATCGCCAGCCATTGCAGCAAGACCTTCGCTGAAAACATCGGCCAGTGTCTCAACATCCGATATAGTGCGTGTAACAAGGCGGCCAATAGGAGTCTTGTCAAAAAACTTTAACCGCAGGCTTATGATGTGCTGGTATAGTTTCATGCGTATATCGCGGATCACCT
>CAMLLI010000152.1 GCA_946480685.1 uncultured Flammeovirgaceae bacterium
ATCGTTGCCCAACAGCGGTTTGTAATACGTTACAACGTTATGGCTACCGTGAAATCCGATCTGCTGATGTGTAGCATTAACGTAGCCGAGGGAATCACTTCCATAAATAACATTGTCCCAGCAAAGTCGTTCGCCCTTGCGTTCTTCCAGCGTAGCATCGAGTGTGATGTTGGCGACCATCCAAGGTGCGTATTGAAATGCAGTGTAGTCCAGTGCACGATTAAGCTCCGGTTTCAACAAACGCTGATTAATAAACTGCGGTGTTGCCATGACGGCAGCGTGCGCGGTAATTTGTTTGGTTCTCTTTTCGGTGGCATCGAAATATAGCACCGATACACCGGAGGCTGTTGTCTCAACGGAGTATACCAATGTGTTCGTTTTTATTTGAGACACCAGGTCTTTTCGCAATTGTTTTACGAGCCAGTAATTTCCTTCCGGCCAGGTGAGCATGGTGTCGGAAGTTGCATTGGCTGCTTTACCTTTTCGGGAAGCGAAGTAATGTATACCGGCCCATGCTGATGTGTCGGCTGATGAAGAACCAAAGTCGTCAGCACAACAGTAATTTACATACCATTGCAGATACGGTGATGTGAAATTGTTTTGTATCAGGAATTGCTCCATCGAAATAGAATCCAGCGCACGGTATTTTTGATCCTGCGAGGAATGATCAACCGGTATAGCAAATGCTTCCCGTCCATCACTTCCTCTTTGATTTTTATAATCATGCATCAGCGCCAGGAAGCGTTCAATTTCCAGGCGATCTTTTTCCGGTACGCCTTCGCGCGGAGTAATGCCTTCCTGCCAGAAGTTATTAATATATAGTCTTTCTTTCGGATCAAAACAGAGATGATACTCGTTGTATACGGGCAGTCCGTTTTCATAACCGGTTATGACGTTGGCTTCCTGCAGAAAAGCCGTGAGTTCCGGATCATTGTTGCCAGGTAACGGCAGGTAATGAGCGCCCCACGGATAGGCAGATATAGCATTGTTGCCTGCTATAGCATTACCTCCGGTGTCGTTACCGAGTTCAAGGAGTATGAAATTGCCGGTATATTTCTTCAGGTAACGCGCTGCTGATAGTCCGGATATACCACCGCCAACAATCACAACGTCTGCGCTATTGGTTTCCGAAGGCTTATCAAATTTGCCGGTGCGCAGCATGTGTCCTAATTGTGCGTTCGGTCCAACGAGTGTTGACGGATATGCCGCAGGTGTTGTGCACGATTGCAAGGCAGATAATAGCAGCGATGAGCCGGCTGCTGCCTGCATGGAATGCTTTACAAATTTTCTGCGCGAGATCATCGTGTATAATCAGCCCATTCTTTTTCAAAGGTATTCACCAAAACCTGATTGTTCAGTGTGTTGTACGGACTTTCTGCAACACGCATATCCGGAGGGAAATTTTCCATTTGCTTAATGGTTTCTTCATTTACAAAACGCAGATCTTTTGGAAGGTTAAAATGTTGCGACAGACCTTCTTTGTATCCCAATACAAATCCCCATTCTCCGAAGGAAGGTACATAACAATGATAGGGCGTTGTAAGAAAACCGGATTGACGCAGCGTCCGATCAATGATCCAAAATGAATTCTTGGCAACGAAAGGCGATGTCGATTGAATGACGAGACATCCCTGTGGTGAGAGTATCCGGTAAAGCTCGCGATAAAAAGAAACCGTATATAGTTTGCCGAGCGAATAGTTGGACGGATCCGGAAAATCGACTACAATAAAATCAAATGTCTTTTGATGTTCGCGAATCCACACAAAAGCATCGGTGTTGATCACACGTACTTTTGGAGATGTGAGTGACTGGTTGTTGAGTTTCATCAACGCGGTGTTGGACTGAAAGAGATCCGTCATCACTTTATCAAGATCGACCAGCGTAATAGTTTCAACGGAACTATATTTGAGTATTTCCCGAACGGCCATACCATCACCACCACCCAGAACCAGTACATGTTTCGGTTCTTTCATTTGAGCGAGACCGGGGTGAACAAGCGCTTCGTGGTATCGATACTCGTCTGCGGAGCTGAACTGTAAATTTCCATTCAGAAATAAACGCCAGTCCATAACACTGCGCGTTAATACAATGCGCTGGTATGGACTTGATCGTGCATATACTACCTTGTCAGGATACGTAAGCGATTCGGCAAGCGCGGTTAGTTTTTCAGAGAGTATAAATCCGGTAGCAAGCAGGAGCAGGCAGAATATAGCAGACCATTTCAACCGGCGATACCTTCTGATTTCGTCTTTGAATTTATAGGCTACGATCCAGGCAACGACAACATTCAGAAAACCAAAGAAGAATGATGTGCGCAGGAGCCCGAGATAAGGTATAAACAAGAGCGGAAACAGGAGGGAAGCAAACAGCGCACCGATATAGTCGAACGTAAAGATTCGTGAAACGAGATCGCTGAATTCAATACGATCTTTCAGAATGCGCATGAGCAACGGCAGCTCCAGTCCTACAAGTGTACCGGTAAGAATTACCAGCGTGTACAGAATTACTCTGAAATATACTACCTGTTCAAACAGTATAAAGAGTATACCGGCACTGAATCCGCCTACCATGCCCACGAGCAGTTCGATGCTGATAAACCAACTGAGTAAATTTGATTTCAGGAACCGCGAAAGATAGGAACCTATACCCATGGCGAACAAGTATGTGCCAATGATGGTGGAGAACTGGGTAACGGAGTCGCCCAGCAGATAGCTGGCCAACGTACCGGCTACCAGTTCATAGATCAATCCGCAGGTGGCTACTACAAATACAGATATGAGCAGCAGCCATTGAAAACTACCGGCTTTACTTTCCTGTTTATACATGAACGCAGATTAGCTATGAATAGCCGAACCTATAATGATGCCCATGGCGATCATAAACGAACCGGCAACAATAGCGAGTGCTATATTGTTTTTCTCGATGATCTCTTTCCAGAGATTTTCCGGAGTGATCTTCTCAAATATCCAAAAGCATACGCCAAGTATGACAATGCCCACCAGTGAAAAGACGATCGATGCGAGTACATATTTCCATTCCATAGTATATAGTTTATAGTTGGTTATTTATGATAAAAGTATCCTCTGCCGTGACTGCGTGTAGCGCTGCGTTCGTGCGTGGTTTTGGTAGCGTTTAGCCAACGCCAGCCAACCATGTTCGAGTAAACATAAAAACTGATTAACACGGCCGAGAAGCCGAGGTAATATTTAAGTCCTTTCAGTTCGTCCCAATGCATAGGTGTATATTATTCTTCAGTTGCATACGGTGAATAGTCGCTGTCTTCCCAGCGCTTTGCTTCCAGGAAATACCTGCGGATAAAAAATACCACAGGGAAAATGGCGAGCAGTACCAGGATAACAATAAAGTTCGACAGGGAGGAGACATCGCGCACCACCCGGATCGAAAAAGATTGATAGGAGACACTGAACTCCGGGTATATATTGATGTGGTAACGTCCTTCCGGAATCTCGGATAAGAACGCTTCACCGCGCGTAGAGCCTTCGCTCCACGACTCGCCATCTTCATAGCCCGAATAGTACTCTATATCTTTTGAAAAGTTATACTCAATGCCGGTAGTCTCGTTGATCAAAGCAAAGTCGGCATAGAACCAGTCGTTCACCAGCGGAGCATAGATGTCGATAGCAACGCTTTTGGTTCCGCCTTTCAGGTCGAACGGAGCGGACATAAAGAATTTCTGATCTTTTAGTTCGCTCTGGTTAAAGGTACCGCTGAAAACTACTTCTTCTTTGGCGGTATTGTTAAAGTAAAACTGGAGTATGATGATCAGCAACAGCATGACCAGCGATACCTTTATCAACGTACCTTCTTTGAATGAAGTAACAACCGGCTGCGTATAGCCGCGTCCTTCTTTCTTCGGAAGTTTGTCTACTGGTATATTAAATGCAGCAGCTACTTCCTGAGGCGAACAATATTCTCCTTTGCACCACAAAACGCTGTCGCCATTCTTTTCGAGCGTTGTCATATAGGGCGGAGCTATATATTCATGGTTGGTTGTTGATTCGGTAAGGTCTACCACGTCAAAGAAAAATTCTCCGCGCGCATATATTACTTCGGCCTTATACTTCTGATATAGCCGATAGAAACTTTCTTCATAGTAAAATTCCATGTCGAGATTGTCCTTGGGAGCAGCTTCGACAGGCCACACGAAATTCCAGTTGCCGCTATATTCGGACAGGAAAGCATAACCATGCATGGGATTAAAGAGCAGGTATTCGCGCCACTTGTAATGATATCTGGTTTCCTGTTTTACCACGAATCCCATGACTTCATATACAACACCATCAAATTTACCTTTGGCTCCGATGGGTATAGCGGGTTCGGCTTTAAAGTTAAATAGGTTACGGTCGCTGTTCCACTTTCCCAAACGCAAATAGTACTGACATGAACTACAGGTCATGGCGAGTGTCATGGCTTTGCCGCGAACAGTATTAACCGAGCCGCAATTGAGACAGGTTATTGTATGGTTACTTCCACTCATCCCAGGTAAGTATATTTTTGAGATTAAGTTTTTCTAATGTTACTTTTTCTCCGGTAAGCACATGTCTTTCGTTCTTTTTGATCGTGAAGAATGCAGTTTGTCCACTGGCGTTGCTCGCCTGGATAAGGAAGAAACCGGGGTAAAATAAATTCCACGGACCAATCTCTCCGGTATAGCTTATGCCTTCGCACTTCTCTACATATTCACCCCGCAACGTAACGTTGTTGGCAAGTATTACTTTTTTGCCGGCATGCAGTTGTGTAAGATCATTTTTTACTTCTACCCAGGGAGCTGCGAACAACGCGAAGCTTCCAAATGACTCAGCGATCCAGAGACACTTTCCGCCATCGTATAGAGTGCACCAGAAATTCTTGTAATCGTTTCGCAGTTGAAGGCGAAGTCTCCCGATAACGGTGAAGTTATATTCTTTATATACACCGGTGGTCCCGATTTGCAAAAAGCTCCAGTCATCCGGAGTGCGGGTAGCCTTGGGTTTCTCTGATCCCGTTACAGCATCAGCGACAATCTCATGGCATACATGGCAGGTAATCAGTGATGCGCTGTCCAGTTGTACTTTGTGAATCGCGCTGCAAGCCGGGCAACTATAAACTGTATTTTGTTTCACGGTTAGCGATTGATGATTTGTTCAAACAGAATATCGGCATTGAAAAAATTACGGACGGCTTTGTATAGCCCTTCCGTTGTAGCGCGATTGTCTTTGAGGAAATTGGACAGAAAAACATCAAACGTTATGTACTGCTGCTCCGGCCAGGTGTGAATGGAGAGATGTGATTCAGTAAGACAAACCACCCCCGTATAACCACCGCCCGGAAAGTTATGATATACTTCGCCAACCTTGCTGAGCTGGAAAGCTTCTATCTGATCGTTGATAAAATCCTGAAAAGCGTGATAGTCGCCAAGCTTGGCGATATCGGGAACGGAAAAGTTCGCGACAATGTGAAGACCGGGTATAGACGCTTGCGTCATAGCCGGAGTTTTTACAGGTACAGAATAGGAAGTGTTCAAGTGAACAACGTTTTGGTAAGGTTACTAATTTTTTGCGAACTGTTCAAATTATACGCCAATCCCGTAAGGGGTTGATACTCTTGTTACTTGAGACATGCGTTTTCCGGAATACAGACACTTTATTCCCAGCGTAATACTAAAAGCTGCTGTGTTTGACGAAGTGCGGGCTGTGTTCATCGAAAAAATTTTAACAGCCCCCGACCGTGAACCAACTTTCCGGTACATTAAATTTAAACAACTATGAAAACCAAAATTGCTTTCAGTATTATTCTTTTAGGATTGTTGATGGGCGGATGTATTGTAAAATCGCTGCATCCGTTTTACAAGGAGAGTGACGTGTTTTTCAAAGAAGACCTGGTGGGGGCGTGGCGGGATCAGAAAAATGGTAAATGGCAGATCGTGCCTTTTGAAAAAAAGAATGCATACGCCATTACGCTTACATCAGACGAAGGCGTGGCGGCAACCTTTATCGCTCATCTGTTTTCGTTGAATAACAGTATATATCTTGACTTTATTCCCGAAGAGCAGGACGGAAAGCAGGTCGATCTGTTTGCGTTCCACCTTATACCTTCGCATTCACTGGCGCGGATACACATTATGGACAGCAAACATCTGAGCATTGAGTGGCTGAACGAGGAATGGCTCGCAGAGCTGTTTGAGCAGAACAAGATCCGTATACCACACGAAGTTGTTTACGATGGAGAAGTAAAGGATGAGAACAAGATGTATATTCTTACGGCCTCAACGGATGAATTGCAGAAATTTATTCTGAAGTATGGAGACGATCCGAATGCCTTCACCGGTAAATCGGAAGTAGTCATGAATCTTAATCGCCTTTACTAAATGGCTCTATCTGTCATGAGAATTGTCCGGAGCACCTGGCTGCAGCATTTGCTGTTCTGGACAATTTGTTTTTACATTCTGCTTCAGTTGTTTGCCAGCTCCAGCCGGTTGCTGCCGATCGACTATATCTATACCGTTATCTTTATGTTGACCCTGATGCTGCCGGTATATATCAATTTGCTGTTCTGGATACCACTGTATCTGCAACGAGGCAAATATATAGTCTATGGCGCACTGGTACTGGCAACGTTGGGAGTTGGGACATACTTTAATTTGGTATTGTATGATAAGCTGATCGATTATGTATTGCCAGGCTATTATTTTATATCGTACTACGAGTTTACGGATCTCCTTAAATTCTTTGTAACGTTTATAATGACCACCTCGCTGTTGAAGCTGTCCAAAGAGTGGGTTGAATTGAATGAGACCAGGGAGCGCATGCAGCAGCTTGAAAAAGAGAAACTCACCGCAGAGCTGCGCGCGTTGATGAACCAGGTAAATCCTCATTTTCTTTTTAATAGTCTTACGGTGCTATATTCGCTCGCACTTCGAAAAGCAAGTGAAACTCCGGAGGCGATCATTAAGCTGTCTGATATACTGCGGTATGTTATTTATGAATCCAATGCGATGTACGTGCCGCTGCAGTCGGAAGTGAAAGTGCTGAACGACTATATTCATTTGCAGCGGTATCGCATCGGTTCAGAAGCGGCTATACACTTTGATGTTGCACTGGAAGACGATGTATCAATCGCACCGATGATCTTATTGCAACTTGTAGAAAACAGTTTTAAACATGGTATAAAAGGCGATACTGGAAATACATTTATCAATATGCACCTGAAAGCAGACTGTCACTATGTTCAATTTGTGATCGAGAATAACAAAGGACAAGGGGAGGAGTTTGATAAAAACCAGGTGAAGGGCATAGGTCTGCAAAATATACGCGAGCGTGTGCGATTGCTATATGGCGATCGGGGTATATTTGAAGTAACGGAAACCGGGAGCACATTCCGGGTAAATTTGCGCATCAGTCCGGAGGAAACCACCAAACCACTTGCTGACCGAAGATGAAGATTACATGCATGATTGTGGAAGATGAGCCGGCTTCACAGGACATCCTGAAACACTATATAGCCGATGTTCCGGACCTGGTATTGACGCGTGTATGTAACCACGCACTGGATGCGAATGAAGTATGGGCAAAAGAGTCAGTGCAGGTTATGTTCCTGGATGTAAACATGCCGAAGCTTTCCGGTATAAATTTTTACAAGAGTCTACCACGGCCACCGCTTGTAATTTTTACAACAGCCTATCCCGAGTATGCTATAGATGGTTTTGAAGTAGATGCCGTTGATTACCTGGTGAAGCCGTTTCCGTTTGAGCGATTTTTGCGAGCCGTAAATAAACTTCGTGAAAAATTACAGGCGCCATCCACACCATCATCCGGTAACTATATATTGTTGAATGCTGACAAGAAACTGTATAAAGTCAAACACACCGATATACATTTCGTTGAAGCTTTTGGTGATTACATAAAAGTACATTTGCACGACCAGGTAATCATTGTACACGAAACCATGCAAGGCATGCAGCAGCAATTACCGGAGAATTTATTCGCTCGCGTACATAATCGTTTATCATAGCCCTCGATCATTTTCAATACATCGATGGGAATACGGTGATTGTGGGGTCTAGGAGGGTACCGATCGGGCAAACTTATAAGAATGATTTTTTGAAGCGCATCTGAAAGAGTTTCTAGCTGC
>CAMLLI010000153.1 GCA_946480685.1 uncultured Flammeovirgaceae bacterium
ATATACCTACAGCAACCAGATCGCTTTTACGGATTTCAGTGATAACCGAAACATCAGTGTTTGTTACTTTAGCACCGGTAATTACAACCTCGTTTAATTCCTGACCTTCTTCCATGATGGCTGCATTAACCATTGTTGTCTGATCAGGATATACCGTAATATCTTTAAGAGTGTCAGTCTTATATGAGATGAAAGAAACAACGAGTGAATACGTACCAGCCTTAACTTTCGGGATCTCAAAGTTCCCTTCTATATCAGCTTGTGCACCTTGTGCTGTTCCCATCACAAGAACGTTGGCACCAATAATTGCTTCACCGGATACAGCATCCTTTACGTTGCCTTTTATGGTTCCTGACTGCGCCAGGGCACAAACAGCAAGTGTGAGCAGCGATAATGAAAGAAGTAATCTTCTGAACATAAACCTTTTTATTTGCTACAAAGGTCTATCTCTAATATTACCTCACTCGCACGCCTGTGTTACGAAATTGTTAAGGAGATAATGCGTTGCTAACGCCCGTTTAAAAGATACTTCGTAAACGATGGCTATCTGCCGTGATTATCAACACTTTTCAATTATTTGGACTTAACAATTTTTACAAGATTTTTTAAAGCAGATAACGCGGGGGTAATAAAACATTGTTGAAGTATATAGCTCCCAAACAAAATTATATACCTATAAGGGCACCTGAACACCCAAAACCAGAGACTTATATATAAAAGAAAAGCGCAGGCTTCTAACCTGCGCTTAATAAACTCTGTATTAATATCTATTTCAGTACACGGTGCTGTCCAACCTGAACACATAAACACTCACACACCTAAACACTATTTATTGATCGGCACCTTATTCAAAATAACCTTAATAATATCCGAAGGCTTCACGTTGTCTGCCTCGGCTTCGTAGTTCAGAAGTATACGGTGGCTCATTACATCCAGTGCTACTTCTTTAATGTCTTCCGGCAACACATAGTCGCGACCTTCCATATAGGCTACAGCTTTCGCTGCCAGGTTCATATTTATACTCGCACGCGGTGAAGCACCAAACTGTATATATTGAGCCTGTTCGTTCAGTTTATATTCCAGCGGTCTGCGGGTAGCATATACCAGCTCGATAATATAGCGCTCTAATGAGTCGGATATTTTTACACGGTTCACCTGGTCACGAATGGAGAAGATCTCTTCCTTCGTAAGCATGGTTGTTACTTTATAGTTGAACTGCATGTTGGATATCCTGCGCATGATCTCGATCTCCTGATCTTTGGTAGGATAGTCCACATATACTTTCATCATGAAGCGGTCTACCTGCGCTTCCGGCAGTGGATAGGTTCCTTCCTGGTCGACCGGGTTTTGTGTTGCCATCACAAGGAACGGACGATCGAGTTTAAAAGTAGTCTCTCCGATTGTTACTTGTTTCTCCTGCATCGCTTCAAGCAGCGCTGATTGTACTTTAGCAGGCGAGCGGTTGATTTCATCAGCCAATATGATGTTGGCAAATATAGGGCCTTGCTTTACTTCAAACTTCCCATCCTTCTGATTGTAGATCATCGTACCAACAAGGTCGGCAGGAAGAAGATCAGGTGTAAATTGAATACGTTGAAAATCGAGGTGCAGTACTTGTGCCAGTGTACTTACCGTTAATGTTTTGGCAAGACCTGGTACACCTTCCAAAAGTATATGTCCATTCGTAAAGAGACCGATCATGAGGCGGTTCACCATATACTGCTGGCCCACCACTACTTTACCTACTTCGGCATAAACTTCTTTTATTTTCTCCTTATGTTCTTCGTGCTTTTCAACGGCTACGGCTTCCATACACAGTTATTTGATTTTTAAACCTGTCAAAAATAGCGTAATTATTGAAAAAATAAGCCCCAAACTTGATGGATTGCATTTTTAAGATGTGAGGGAAAAGATGTCGAGAACATTTGTAATCGGAGACATTCACGGGGCCTACCGCGCGCTGCGGCAGTGCCTGGCCCTGGCTGATTTTGATTTTGAGAACGATCACCTCATCAGCCTGGGTGATGTATGTGACGGCTGGCCTGAAACCAGACAATGCATTGATGAACTGCTAAAGATCAGGCACCTCACCTATATTCTTGGCAACCATGATTTGTGGACACGACAATGGATTGAGAGCGGTTATATTGATCGCGCCTGGTTATCGCAGGGAGGTGAAGCAACCATAAAGTCGTATCCGGATGGTGTGCCGGTTCAGCATCTTGAGTTTTTAAAGAATGCACGACCTTATTATCAGACTGATAACAAGTTGTTCGTTCATGCCGGCATCAACACAAAGATTCCGTTAGACGAGCAAGGCCTTAACATTTTTTTGTGGGACCGAAACCTGGCGCGTATAGCGTTGGAGCTATACATGAAAGAAATACACGGCAAGCTCAGCTCGTTCGATGAAATTTACATAGGCCACACGCCCATTCCATTTTCAAAACCGATCAAGTCGTGTGAAGTATGGATGATGGATACCGGTGCCGGATGGTCCGGTGTACTGTCTATGATGAACCTGGAGACCAAAGAAATATTCTGCAGCGATGCTGTGCCTTCGCTATACCCGGGCGTTGAAGGCCGATCGAAAAATAGGATTACTCTCTAGGATGGTTGCACCACGAGCTCGTGTTCAAGTTGTATACCGCGAAGTTTCAAAAACAGCTGCGCCAAAACTTCCACATCACGAAGGCAATAGTCTTTTATTCTTACCAGATCTTTCTCTTCGTAGTACACCTGATTTACCTTGCTGCCATCGATACCATTTTTACTGGACGGAATATTAAATATAGCCGCGAGCAAATCCAGCGATGTAAAATGTTTATAGTCTCCGAATTTCCAGAGCTCCATGGTATCGTAGTGTTGCACTTCCCACGGTTTTCTTCCGGAGATGTTTAATATAGCGGGAAGTTGAATTCCATTCACCAGCATTCTTCTGCACAGGTATGGAAAGTCAAATTCTTTACCGTTGTGTGCGCAAAGTCTTTCAGTAGAGGCGTTCAGCTTTTCGAGCATGCATTTGAATTCGGTGAGCAGCGCCTTCTCATCATCACCATAGTACGCCTTGGTGCGCAGTGTTACCACGCCATTATCGGCTTCATATAGTTTACCTACACAGATGCAAATAACTTTTCCGAACTCGGCAAATATAGCAGCACGGTCCAGGTATATTTGTTCATCGGTCTGGCTCGGATCTCTGCGCAAATGACTGGCCTTTCGCATCCATAGCGATTTCAATCGCTCATCAAGCGAATTAAAATCATTGGTATGCGATACCGTTTCAATGTCGAGGAATAAAATTTCGCGCAGCTCAGAATTCATACATCGGTTTTTACTGATTGATCTTGTTTATTATTCCCGGTATCAATTTATCAATGATCAACAGGAAGAAGAATGCAAATATACTGGCCGCTGCGGCAATCGCTATAAATAAAAGATAGTATTGTGCAGTCCACTCAAAGGCTACCTTTATTCGATGTAGCATACTTACTTTTATCTCACGGCCTTCGAGCAAGGAGAAGCGAATGGTGCAGAATTCATTCTCTTCATCGAAGTCACCCAGTAAAACTCCAAGGTCTTGTAACTCCTGTTCTATTTCAAGAATACGATTCTGCAGGTTGATATACTCTTCGATACGGCCGCTCTGTTTTTTTATATCCAGCAAAGCCTGCCGGGTAATTTCAAGCGAAGCTTTTTTAGCATTCAGGTTTTTGAACTCATTCGTCTTGTCAATCTTGGTAATTTCTTTCGAGCGAATGTTGCCAATCTTCAACATCTCGGTATACGAAGAATCGAAACTGGCTGGTGGTATACCGATTAGTAAATGAAGCGACCGGTTGCCACGTTTACCGGCATTCTCCTCGTATTGAATAATGCCATTTTGTTTTTTTATATGAGCACGAAGTCTCTTTTCATCTGCTTCAAAATCAGAAGACTTCGATTTTACGGTAGCAGTCTTCTCGTACTTCTGACTAACATCAAACTCATGCGGCTGACTTTGCCCTGCTGCACCGGATTGTTCAAACTTCTTGAACTTATACCGATCGCTGGCATAGTTATGTTTCACTTCTTCGAGACTGGAAAAGAAATCCGAGAAGTATTCTTCCTGCACTTCCGAGAGGCCTGTAGAATATCCATAGATAAAACGGAAAATGAACAGCACGAAAAATCCAATCAGTAATATACCGATGGTGCGGAGCAGGCGCTTCTTAAAAAGAACTTTCATATAGGTTAGGAGTGGTTAGCTATGCCGGTTAAGAATGCAGAACACCCTCCATCTCCAGCTCTTTTATAAACGTGATATTCTCTTCACAAATCGTGTCCGGCACAAATACAAAACGCTTATCGAAAATCTGTCTGCCTATATAATAACTTACCCAGTATTCATTGTTTAAGTGAAACACGGACGGATCGATCGGCTCAATCAGCACGGCACTGTTCGGAGCAATGGTATCAAGATAATGACGCAGTATAGATGTTTGCTGAGGTTCGCCATCTTTCTCGCCATAGCCCTTGCTGGCTACCAGTGTATTCTCAATTGCAAAATCGTTGTTGTTGATCAGGTATACTTTCCACTCGTCTTGCTCACCTATATTTCTTTTACGCGCAACGGCCAGCGTTACGTTTTTTACTTCGGGTTTTTCAATGTCCTTCATCATAGCCACTCCATGTCAAACTGTTCGCGAAATTTTTCTTTAAGGATTTCCTGTGCTTCGCGGATATCAACTTTTTTACCAAGTTCTTTTTCCAGTGAAGTCACAGCTTTATCCTGAATACCACACGGTACGATGTAGGCGAAATATCGTAAGTCGGGATTAATGTTAAAAGCAAAACCATGCATGGTTACCCAACGACTTGTCTTTACACCGAGTGCGCAGATCTTACGAGCCTTTCGTTCATTCTCAAAATCGATCCACACGCCGGTGAGACCGGCAATGCGTCCGGCTTCAATGTTATACTCTTTCAGCGTTTGAATTACAGATTCCTCCATCAGACGCATATACTTGTGTATGTCGGTGAAGAAATTTTCGAGATCGAGAATCGGGTAGCCAACAATTTGTCCCGGACCATGATACGTGATGTCACCGCCACGATTAATGTGGTGATAGGTGGCATGTACGGCATTCAATTCTTCTTTCGAAATGATCAGGTTTTTTTCGTCTCCGCTTTTGCCCAGTGTAAATACATGCGGATGTTCACAGAAGAGAAGATAATTATCGGTAGCCTTTTGCTGTTCGGCCGGAAGATTTCTGTTCTCCGATTTAACGGCCAGCGTTTTATCGAACAACGAAACCTGGTAATCCCACGCCTCCTGATAATCCTTCAACCCCAGCTCTATAAACTTTACTTTCTTATTCGGTACGCTGTTCATTGGTGTTTACTTCATCTTCTAAAATATTCGACCACACGTGATAGGTTATGTTCAGGTTCAGGATTTCGCTATAGGTGATAACGAACAAATCGCCGGGCATGGAATAGTATCGTTCATCGAGGTAACGCTCCAGGTAGCCCACGTTGCGTTCGTTACGTTTTAAATCTTCCTGCATCTTTCTGCGGTATACCTGCGAAAGGTATATGCGATCAAGACCGTTGTCTTTCGACAGAAAGTAATCTTCGAGTGTACCGCTATATACCAGCGGACCCTCTCCGGTTTGCATCAGTACATCAACTTGTATAAGATCAATGTTTTTCGATTCTCCCGGTTGCTCCAGGTCAAGTATCTCTCCGCTGAATAGATAATACCATTCGTTGTTGAGACGAAGAAACGGATACTTGAGATCGAATCTGAATTTACGCACGATCAATCGCGTCAACAGTCCCAATGCCACCGATACGCCTATCATACACACCAGGTATACCAGGAAATATAGAATGCTCTGACGAATGATTTCGAAATTGATATCGCTGCTGGATTCTGTAATGATCTGGTAGATCAATTCCAGCTGGATTTTGTAAGGCGTTAAATGTTCTATGATAACAATGCCTGCAAGCTGAAAGAAAAGCGCGGGCAGAATGGCCCAGAAGATTTCATCAACAGCCGAGATCTTAAAGGATTGCTTGGCGTATGTTCCGTGAAGATAAGAGTACCGGAATGCCAGTCCGGGAATGATAAGTATAAATAGAAAGATCGACCCAAGAATGAGATTCATGCATAACCCTCCAAAAACGTTTCTTACTTCTTATCGATCGCCTTTAACCTGACGAGCTTGAGTTCTTCTCCATCAACTTTTATCGTGGGGCGTTCTTCTTCTGAGATCATGGAACGTTCCACGAGGCGATCAGCGATAATGGCTAACATAAGCTGCTTGGCTAACTGCGGATCATCAAGAATCTTCCGTGTTCGCTTACTAATAGGTGCTTTCATAGCCTTGCCATATTGTTTATCTAAAGTTACAACGAAACAACGTCAAAACAAGTTCTATTTTTGTTTGTCGAGTTCGTTTCGCAGATATACTATAGTATCATTTGCGTCTGGTTCCACACCGTTTTCTTTTGCCAGGCAATACGATATCCAGTCGGTAAGGTGTATCAGGTAATAATATTGTTCCAGCAACGAAGCGCCCTCACCGATGATATCAATAACCGGCTTCGAATTTTTCTCAAACAGATCGCGGCTTAGCTCCATACGTTTCTCTACGCGTTCATGGTCGTGATCGGAGTAAAGATATACTGCCTGCAGCATCGGCATCAATGCTTCCGGGTAACGCCAGCCGGCTATCTCATTGTGATTTATTTCCGGGAAGGTGTTGGTATGGGCAATTTGTTTCGCGTTTTCGTTTAACTGTTGCTGAAAACGAATGGCCATGGCATGAAGCCGGTTGTCGCAGTAAATAACAGGAAGTTTTCCTTTCAGCTTTTTAGCAATGAGCTCTGCTTCCGACTGAATTCCTTTTTCACCACGATCTAAAAATTCAATCGCATTTTCGGTTTCTTTTATAAACGCTGCACCAATCAGGTTGGTGTGATATAGTACATATAGCAGCGCCATCATGTTATAGGGCAACATGGCACGTGGGCTGTCTGACCCTGACGGCAACTGTATATACTGGAGATTATATTCACGACAGATGTCGAGGAGCTTGCCGCCTGAAGCGATGGCGATTACCTGCGCACGTTTCAGCAAAGCTTTATTCAGTGCCGATACAGTTTCTTCGGCATTACCGCTATAGGAGCATGCTATAAATAATGTATGCGGACTTACAAACTGCGGAATGTTGTACGTTTTGCAAACGGTGATAGGAATAGGAATGCGACCAAAGGTAAGTGACTCGACCAGGTTAGCTGCTACACCAGACGAACCCATGCCGGCTATAACAACATTGCGAATATCACTGCCGGGTCGATCGAGGTCAAGCGATTGTCCGATCTTCAAAGCATCTGCCAACTGACGTGTAAAGCCTTCAATGTATTTTTTCGTAGACGACATAGTTCGTAATTTGGGTTTTCAAAGATACGATATAACAAACAAGTATAGCAGCAATTTATTGAACAACAACCATACCTCCACACTTCACGCACACACTTACACACGTAAACACCTAAACACTTTTTAAACTCGTTGTGGAAAACAAAACTGCCATTGGCAAAAAAGGCGAGCAGCTTGCCGCAGAATTTCTGATGAAGAAGGGATTCGAAATTGTTGTGCGAAATTATAGACATGGACGTGCCGAGATAGACCTGATCGTGAGGCGAGACGACTGGCTGATCTTTGTGGAAGTAAAAGCCCGAAGCTCCAGTGATTTCGGAGAGCCCGAAGAATTTGTGGACGTTCGTAAAATGAATAAACTTTATGAAGCGGCTGAAGAGTATATCTACTCAACCGATTGGCATGGGCACATTCGGTTCGATATTGTGTCGGTAAAGCTCGGGAAGGAACCTGTTGTTGAACTCTTTGAGGATGCTATAAATTAAGAGCCTTGAGCTGCGAGCTTTGAGCCGTGAGAAATGCACGGTATAGTATAGGGATCCACGGAGCGGATGCAGGCAGAAATGTTGTTACATTTTTCTGCGTACATCCGCGTGATCTGCGGGCCAGGTCTTTAGTAAAGCTCTTTGAATTTCTTTTTGCCTTCGTCAAGGAATTTGATGAAGCCTTCTACACTCTTATCATAACCGTATGGTG
>CAMLLI010000154.1 GCA_946480685.1 uncultured Flammeovirgaceae bacterium
TCATATTTACCACCCAACGGATACAAACCGGCAACTGTTTGGGAAGAACCTTGTCCATAACCTTCGTTCGGATCTATATTTACCGAGAACGCAAATACGGATACCATACCGGTGCCTTGCAAGGCGGGTACTTTAACAACAAATTCATCTGTGTTCGGATCTATATATCCATAGCAGTATGAGCATGGATTTTCAGGTGAACTGGATTGGCTCACCTCTCCTATCTGGTTATAGAAATAGTATGGTATACGCGGATCCGTTACGTCAATCTTTCCGCCATAGTCAGGATGGTTGAATGTGTTAAGATTCGCCAACACCTCGTAGAAGTAAGGACTGATATAGTAGTTCGCTGTGCCGGGTGCCCACTCTTGTACATAGCCGGGGTTACGATTATCAGGACCTACACTGGTACCATACTCCATCTCGAAGTCTTCGTCTTCACTGCTGATGAAGTTATCTTCCGTGATCAACGCATTTACTTCAGCGGATACGTCATCCACCAGTCTGATCTGGTTATACAGTTTAAGTTTTAGCGAGTTGATAAACTTGATCCAGAGATCGGTATCACCACCATAGAATAGGTCTTCATCGCCAACTTCAAATATAGACTCCTTCTCCAGGTTGGCTTTTGCTTCATCCAGCAGCGTAAACAACTGCGGGTATATATCTTCGCCCAGATCATATTTAGGCAAAAGATTCTGAGGAGCCTGGTGTGCTTCTGAGAAAGGAACATCACCCCACAAATCAACCATAATGCTATAGGTATAGGCTTTCATAGCCTGCGCCATGCCGAGGTAAGGCCATGCCTCCAGCTCGGTTGCCTTCTGAATGATACTCTCGTTATCGGCAAGCGCACGCGTATAGAGTACGAGCCACGGTGATTGCACTCCGCCATCAGTGCCCTGCACACCATAGTCATTCTGATTACTGCGCTGCACAATCTGGTGCATATAGGTGCTTGTTATCTGCGAAAGCCCCGCAGTACTTGTACCCAGTGAACCTGCCATATCAAGCTGCACGGAAGGCAACAGTAATTCGAGCGATACATCAAGCGGGTTGCTGGGATCATCGTTTATATCGAGGAAATCTTTTTCGCAGCTCAGCAATGTGAGACAGGCGAAGGCAGCTATTATTTTATGAAATCTGAAACTCATAAGATTGCTTGTTAGTGATTAAAAAGTAGCGCGCAGTGTTACAGCAAATCGTCTTGCTGAAGGAGTCGTGCTATATTCTATACCCTGTACATTGCGGGCACCGAACTGGTTTGTCTCCGGATCGTAGTTCAGATCTTTCGGCATGTGCGGTGAGTAGTTCCACAGGTTGCGGCCGGTTACGCCAATGCTTACAGCACCAAATGGTGTGCGTTGCAGCAGTGACTTCGGAAATGCATAGGTAACGGATGCTTCGCGTAGCCTGTACGTTGTAGCATCAAACACCGACCACTCATCGGCTGCGTTTACCGCGAAGGTCTCACCAAAGTATAGCGAGTTCGTTTCGATCATGGTCTGATTCGGAATTTTATTACCGGCATCGTCCAGGTAAGGCTGGAATGTTTCCGGGTTACCGTATACGCCTTTGAGGATGGCATTACCTTCACGATCGGCCTGATACGCCAATACACCTCGGCCTAATATAGAGTTAGCTGTGGTTGAGAATAAATCGCCACCCTGCCGCAGATCCCACAGTGCAGATATAGTCAATCCTTTAAACGTTATGGTATTGGTTATACCGAGAATGAAATCAGGATTCGGATTACCGATCAGCTCCGGACTCAGCTTGCGTATATACTGTCCGTTGGATGGGTCGATCAGAAGATTACCTTCATCATCGCGAACATCTACCGTACCCAGTAACTGTCCATATTGTTCACCTGGTCTGTGTACGGAAATTACGGAACCTGTAAATCCGGAACCGAATTGTATTTCGCTTACACCTTCACGCAGTTCGAGAATTTCATTTCGGTTACGGGTAAATGAACCGAGTATAGTCCACGATAAGCCGTTGCTCAACTGTACCGGTGTTACCGATACACCCACTTCTATACCTTTGTTCGTTACGGTACCAAAGTTTGTAAGCTGCGACTGGAATCCGGTTTCTTCCGGCAGTGATATCTGCGCAATCTGGTCGCTCGATTTTTTATCATAGTAGGTGAAGTTTATACCGATACGATCGCTCCACAGGTTAATATCAAAACCAGCTTCCACTTCGCGTGTTCTTTCCGGCTTCAGGTTCGGGTCAGCCAGCACAGCACTTTGTCCGGCAGTAGGTATAGTAGCACCGCCCGCAGGCGTAAATGGTCTGCCTGCTGCATTGCCGGTAACATTATCATAGTCGTTAACTATATATACGGTGTTGAGCAGGTATGGATCCGTATCGTTACCTACGTTGGCCCAGCCTCCGCGTATCTTTATACTGTTGATAAGACCGGGCTGCATACCCAACGCTTCATTGAGTATAATAGAAGCATTGGCTGCAGGATAGAAGAAGCTTCTGTTTTGTACCGGCAACGTTGAAGACCAATCGTTACGACCGGTCAACGTAAGGAATGCCCAGTCTTTATAGCCTAAACTTACATCACCATAAAAACCATATAGTCTTCTGCGCGAATAACTTCCTCCGTTCGGTGTAACATCATTTGTGTTATCTATATCATCGATATTGAATACAACATAGCCTACACCGTTTACAGATTGCGTCTGGCTGGTGCGTTGGTTTACGTTCCATCCTACGAGAGCACGTATATTCAGATTCTCACTTATATCTTTCGTAGCCGTAGCAATCAGATCGGAGTTTATCTCATCGTGTGTTACGTTCAATTCAGTAATGGTACCCAGCGGACTACCTGCACCGTTCGGACGTTGAAACTCTACCTGGCGTTGTGAGAATGCATTCATACCGATGCGATACGATACGTTCAACCAGTCAAGTATATCATACGATGCATTTACGGAGGCTACATACCGATCAACCTTTCCGCGTATACCGGTATTTTTTACGGACCAATACGGGTTGTTCACCTGGTCTCTTCCTACCATGAACTCACTTCCGTTATCAACCGGGTTCTGATACGGCTGTCCCTGCACATCCCAGTTACGACCGAAATATAGTGTGCGCGCAAAAGCTGAAGGGTCACCAGATGTAGCGCTCGGTGCACCACTCAACACACCATCCTGCAACGAACGTGTATAGGCGAGGTTCGCACCAACGATGAGACCGTTTGCCAATGTAGTTTTACCTCCAAGACTGATATTGTGGCGAAGGAATTCTGTTTCAGGAACAAAACCTTTTTGATTGAGTTGTGATAATGTTACAGATATAGCAGACTTCTCATTACCACCCGATATAGAGATTGAGTTTTCAAAGATACGACCTGTCTCAAAGAAATCTTTTACGTTGTTCGGGTATGCGCGGTAAGGAACTTTTACACCATCATAGTTACTCATGCCGTTTCGGCCGGCATACCAGTGCGGTATAGAATCCAGCGTAGCATATGGACGCGTACCGATGAACGGAGCTCCCCACGATCCGTTGGCCTGCGCATACGAAAAGTTAGAACCTGTGCCATATGTATTCTGGAAGTTCGGCAGGTTGGCGATTTTCTCGATGCCGTATGTTCCGCTATACGTGATCTCCAGTCCTTTTTTACTGGCAGTAGCAGAACCTGATTTTGTTGTAATAACGATCACACCATTTGCAGCGCGTGCACCATACAATGCAGCGGCTGTAGCACCTTTCAGAATGGATATAGACTTTATATCATTCGGATCAAGATCGGATATACGACTGGAGAACGCACCACCCGAGGTAAGACCACCGGTGTTAGTGTTTGTTCCTTCCGTAGTAACATAATCGTTGTTATAGGGTATACCATCCACCACAAACAACGGCTGGTTACTGTTCAGCATCGAAGAGTTACCGCGTATGGTGATGCGGGTAGAACTTCCGGGAGCACCGCTGGAAGATATAATATTTACCCCCGGCACTTTTCCGGTAAGGGCGCGTAACGGATCAGGCTCTGATACCTGTTGCACTTTGTTACCGCCTACTGTCTCAACCGAATAGCCGAGTGCTTTTTTCTCGCGCTCTATACCGACAGCTGTTACAATTACTTCACCGAGTTGCGTAATGTCCTGCGACATTTGCAGATCAACCGTGGTGCGTTCTCCGATCTCTACTTCCTGGGTTATTAATCCGATGAACGAAAAAATCAAAGTACCACCAGATGCCGGTGCGCGCAGGGTATAGTTTCCTTCCACATCGGTTACTGTACCCGTGGTCGTGCCTTTCACCACCACATTTACTCCGGGCAGGGATGTCCCGTCTTCCTTCGCTGTTACCTTACCGGTAACGGTTCGCTCTTGTGCCCATGCAACAGTTATATGCAAGAGGCAAAAGCAGCATGCTAGTAAAATCTTCCTCATACAAGTTGGGTTTGTTATGTAAATCAACTCCACCCCCCAAGCCGCAATGCGGTTGGCAGCGATGTTATACCAAAACTCACAAAAGGAAATGCGAAATAAATGACTACCGAGTCGGTATATTGGATATCAATAAATAACGTATGGAGGGTTATATTTTACTACGAGTGGCCTGACCAGGAGATTGAAGGTAAATTCACCATGCATACTATATATAGCCTCACCGCCAGCGTAACGTTTGAGACATTACACCAGCAACATATTGGTATACCGACATTAAAATATGATTAGATGTTTTGCTTCCACAAGAGTTTTGATGGTGTCTCAATTTTCAGAGTATATATACAAACGCTTGTGAGTATAAAACCATATTCATTACTGGCTATAGACGAATGAGACAGTTGTGCGTGTAGCCCAGGGGATATATTTCTACAAATGAAAATCAACAGAAACCATGAATGGATAGAAATAAAAAAGCCCCTCCGTCTGAGGGGCAAATCCTTCTGAAATTTTTTTCATTAACCTAAACTTATGAAGAAATTTCTACTTGTATGAGGAAGGATTGTGTCGTAAAGTTTCAATGTTGTAAGTTAAATTCTATCACCCAATACGGTTGATTTTATAATATGTTTCACTCACAACAATAGAAAAGTCCGGTAATTTTTATTTCACCGGACTTCTCAGGATGCAGTGTTATGCATTTACTATTAAAAATGTGTGCCGTGTCGGTTAACGCTAGATTAATTTTTCGAGATTCGCTTTCGCGATAGCTTCTGATTTACTGTTAACCTGCAACTTCGAGTAAATATTTTTAATGTGCGTCTTCGCGGTTTCCTTGGAGATAAACAACTCTTCTGAAATCTGCGTATAGGTTTTACCTTCTGAAATTAGTTGTAGAATTTCAGTCTCGCGCTTCGTGAGCGGTGAGTTGGGGTTGACATGAAAGTTGTCGATAACCATGCGTGCTATACGGCTACTCATAGGTGCGCCTCCTTTTACTATTTCTTCCAATGCTGCAAGCAACTCCATGTAGTTGGCACTCTTCGTTATATACCCGGATGCTCCGGCTTTGAGTGCTTCGAATACAAGCTCGCTATCTTCATAAACGGTAACCATCACGATATCGGTATGCGGACTCTTGTCTTTTATCACCTTCGTACCTTGTATACCGTTCATGCCGGGCAACTCGATGTCCATCAACACAATCTCAGGCTTATCGCGATTCAGGTTGTCGATGGCTTCTTCGCAGCTTCCATAGGCATTTACCACCATGAACTTCTGCGAGCTGTTTACGATCAGATTAAAACTGTTGCGTATCTCCTGATCGTCTTCCACGATCATAACGCGCTTCTTAAAGGGCAAGGCCATACTTGAGCGTTTTGGTTAGTTTGAAGTTTAAGGTAATCTTGGTTCCGTGATGCTTCACACTGGTTATACGTAAAACACCGTGAATCCTGTCGGCTCTTTCGCGAATATTTTGAAGACCGTTTGATTTTTCTACATCGCCGGTCAAAAAGCCTATACCATCGTCTTCGAAACTCATCTCAAAACCCTGGTCATCGGTTCGGCTCAACTGCAGGGCTACGTTACGCGCTTCCGAATATTTGAATGCGTTGGTCATAGCTTCCTTAAAGATCAGGTTTGCCTCGCGACTGAATCCGTACGGAAGTTTGATCTTCTCTTTTACTTCATTGAATGCGCGGAACTGGATATTCTTTTCTTCAAAAAGTTTTTCTCCGAAGTCGCGGATGTGTATAAACAATTTGGACAGCTCATCATTCACCGGATCGATAGACCAGATAAAATCGCGCGTACCGGTATATAAATACTTGGCAGAGTCTTCCACTTTGGTATACAAGTCGCTGCTGCCAATACCCGTACCGTTGCTGTGGCCGTTACCATTACCATTGCTGCTCAGTTTTAACAGACTTATATAGTTGATGATGCGCGTAAGCTGATTTCCCATTTCATCGTGGAAGTCGCGGGCAATTTCTTTTCGTAACGTTTCCTGCTCTTTCGCACGGATGCGTTCCATCATCAGCATCTTGTTTACTTTTTGTCGCACGCGCAGGTACATGATCAGCGTAATGATACCGGCGATCAGAATAAGGAGTCCCACCACGAATGACGTAGTCTGATAGAACGGAGCCTTCACTGAAAATGCATACGCTATTTTTTTATGACTCCAGCTTCCTTCCTTATCCGTACTCATTACATGAAATACATAATTACCCGGAGGAAGATTGCTATAGGTAACTTCACTCATGGACGAAGGCTGCGACCATTTCTTATCGAAGTTCTCGAGGTAATATTTAAATTTTACAGATTTAGGATAGCGCTTGTCTACACGATTAAAGTAAAAGGTAACATGGTTTCTGTCCGGTGGCAACTGCGGATTTACCGGTATCTTGAAAAAGCCATCTGTTGTATCCGCGAATTCACGCGGTTCATATTCCCCGTAAAATATATCTATATCTGTCAGGTGCAGGTCAAATGATTTACCGGGTTCATCACTCAGATCATTAAACTCATATAGCCCGTCTACCAATCCAAAATATTTATCATCGCCTGACAGATTGAACGCATTCAGATTGGTTTCAACTCCGGTAAGACCGTTATCATATCCATAGTATAGATTCTCGGTCACTTCCAATTTACGATCGAGCTTCACACGATTTATACCTTTCTCTGTACCAATCCACAAATTATCTTTATCATCGGCCGCGGCAAAGTATATAAAGTCAGATGCCAGGCCTTCTTCTGTTGTTATAAACTTGCGCCTGCGGGTTTTAGGATTGAAGACAACAACGCCTGCTCCACCCGTACCGAGTGTGAGTAATGAATCCTGGTAAGGAAGAATACTCATGATCGATGTATTGCTAAGTCCTGCTATCTGTATTACATCGAGTTTTCCATCGCGCATCGTCTGTATATTCAGATCTGTTGCCACGTACATGGTCTTATACCGCTTCGAGTAATGCAAGTGCCATATACCATTACTCAGCAATCCGTTTGTTGTATTATAGTTATGAAACGACTTGCCATCGTAATGAGACAATCCTCCGCCGGTGCCGGCCCACAAGTCACCGTTCTCATCAAACTCGATCGCGGATATAAGATTACCGGAGAGTCCATCCTCGCGTGTATACCAGATAAACTTATTGCGCGCTTCATCATATTTGCCTAGCCCGAACGTTGTGCCTACCCAGATCGTACCATCGGGAGCCTGCTTGATTACACCAATGCTGTTTCGATACGATTCGTGCGGATCAACAAACGCGGTTGTCTTTCCATTCTTGATACGATATAATCCTTTATTCAATGTGCCGATCCATTTCGCTCCGTTTCTGTCGTTCAGGATAGACATAACACCGCGCAGGTTCTCCGAGCTGCAACGATTAAAGTCCTGTATAAAATATTTATAGAGTCCGCGGCCATCCGAAGCAAACCACGTGTTGCCTTCGGAATCTTTCAGCACCTGCAGAACAGAAACATCTTTTAATATTGTATCGCGCTTTACTTCGTTACCTGCTACCTTCTCGCGCAGCAGGTTCGCACCATCGCGCGTCCAGAACACATCCTCCTTTTCATCGTATAGCAGAATCATGTGTTTCAATGGTAACTGCAGCGGCTCGACTCTGCGCTCTTTATAGTTTACAATGAAATAACCGACTGAACTTCGAAACGCGA